>DATEOX010000022.1:0-8315 GCA_035273585.1 Thermoanaerobaculia bacterium | reverse complement strand
CACCGCCGCCCCCCCCGCCAAGCCGCTCCTCGGCGATGCCGGCTACGACCTGGCGGCCATCGACCGCAGCGTCGGCCCCTGCGACGACTTCTACCAGTTCGCCGTCGGCAAGTGGCGCGAGGCCCACCCGCTGCCGCCCGAGTTCGCCCGCTTCGGCCGCTTTGAGGAGCTGGCCGAGCGCAACCGCCAGACACTGCACACCATCCTCGAGGAAGCGGCGGCCGACACGAGCGCCGCCCCCGGCAGCGCCACGCGCAAGATCGGCGACTTCTACGCCGCCTGCATGAACGAGACGGCCATCGAGCAGCAGGGCGTCCAGCCCATCCGTGCCGACCTGGACCGCATCGACGCCATCAGCGACCGCGCCAGCCTGCTGGCCGAGGTGCAGCGCATGCAGCAGCGCGGCGTCTCGACGCTTTTCGGCGTCTCCGCCCAGAATGACTTCAAGAACAGCAAGCAGATCGTCGCCTCGATCGGCTCGGCGAACGTCGGCCTGCCCGACCGCGACTACTATCTGCGCGACGACGAGCGCTTCAAGACCTACCGCCAGCAGTACGTCGATCACGTGACGAAGATGTTCACGCTCGCCGGCGAGGACCAGACGCGCGCCGCCGCCGACGCGCAGCGCATCCTCTCCCTCGAGACGCGCCTGGCCAGCGCGACCCTCCCGCGCACGGAGCTGCGCAACCCCGAGGCGCGCTATCACCCGATGCCGGTGGCGGAGGTCGCCACCCTCGCGCCGTCCATCCAGTGGTCGTCCTATCTCTCGAACCTCGGCGTGCACGAGCAGACGGTCAACGTGACCCAGCCGAAGTACATCCAGGCGCTGAACCAGGCGCTGACGGAGGTGCCGCTGGACGACTGGAAGGCGTACCTGCGCTACCGCGTGATCGACGCCGCCGCGCCGACGCTCTCCCGCGCCTTCTCCGAGGAGGACTTCGACTTCAACGGGCGCATCCTCTCCGGCCAGCAGAAGCAGCAGGAGCGGTGGAAGCGCTGCGTCCGCGCCGCCGACCAGAGCGTGGGCCAGCTCCTCGGGCAGGAGTACGTCCGCCGCACCTTCACGCCGGAGGCGAAGGCGAAGATGAGCGCGCTCATCGACAACCTGATCGCCGCGCTGCGGGCGGACATCCCGACCCTGCAGTGGATGGGGCCGGAGACGAAGGCCGCCGCGATCGCGAAGCTCAACGCCTTCCAGCGGCGCATCGGTTATCCGGACAAGTGGATCGATTACGGGCAGCTCGACATCGGCCGCGGCTCGTACTACGCGAATGCGATCGCCTCGCGGACGTTCGGCTTCCGCCGCCAGGTCAGCCGCATCGGCAAGCCGGACGACCCGAACGAGTGGGGCTTCTTCACGCCGCCGACGGTGAACGCCGGCTACAACCCGCCGCGCAACGACATCACGTTCCCGGCCGGCATCCTCCAGCCGCCGTTCTACGATCCGAACGCCGATGACGCGTACAACTACGGCGGCATCGGGACGGTCATCGGCCACGAGATGACGCATGGCTTCGACGACCAGGGGGCGAAGTTCGACGCCGAGGGAAACCTGCGCAACTGGTGGACGGATGCGGACCTGAAGAACTTCCAGTCGCGCGCGGAGTGCATCGCCAATCAGTACAGCGAATTCAACGTCGCGCCGAACATCAACATCAACGGCAAGCTCGTGACCGGCGAGGCAATCGCCGACCTCGGCGGCGCGACCATCGCCTACGCCGCGTACCAGAAGTCGCTGGAAGGCAAGCCGCGGCGGACCATCGACGGCTTCACCCCCGAGCAGCGCTTCTTCCTCGGATTCGCCCAGGTCTGGGCGGAGAACATCTCGAAGGAGAACGCCACCCGCCTGGCCCTGACGGACCCGCACGCCCAAGGCCCGTTCCGGGTGAACGCGACGGTGGCGAACATGCCCGCGTTTCACAAGGCGTTCGGCTGCGCCGAAACGTCGAAGATGGTGCGCGAGGCGGGGAAGCGGTGCGCGATCTGGTGAGGGTTTGATGTGGACGCGGCGGCGCGATGCTCGCCGCCGCGTCACGGCAGGGAGTCGATGAATTCGCGAAACCAGTCAGCGTCGCGGTAGGTGGCGAAGTTCGGATCGTTGAGGATGTTCGTTTTTCCCGGACGCTCCTGCGGATCTTCGGATGCCTCTTTCAACAAGGACCGGCAACGCTCCACATCGTCTCGTGCCGCCGCGATGCAGGCCAGATTGTACGTGCCCCACCTTGGAGCGAGCTCGCGCGCCTCCGAAACGAGCGACTCGGCCTCTTTCAGGCGCGCCTCAGGGTGTCGGGAGAGGAAGCGGAGCCGAAGGAGGGTGGTGGCCAGGCCATTGAGCAGTATGGCTCGCTCTTCGGCGGGCAGATTTGCTCCGACGCCGAGCGCCTTGCGGTAATCATTCTCGGCCTGTCCGTAGAAGCTCTTCGCTTCCTCGGGACGTCTTCCTGGACGGTTTGCGATGCGGAAGAGCCTCCTCGCGCGCAGGCGGTAGGCACTCGCGACGGCAGTTGCGATCTCATTCGACTCGGCAGCGCGACGGCCAAATCTCACGATGACCTCATCGTAATCACCCTGTGCCAGGAGGTCCGATGCACTCAACGCTGCCGCCGGTAACTCCGTCGATTCCTTCTCCGGCGCGCCATCGGCCTCGAACTCCTCGATCGCGCTCTGTACACGCTTCTGCGCCGCCTGCTTGATGTCCACTGCGCCGTCGCCGATGTCGAATGGCGGCAGCATGTCGATGACCTCCAGGAGATGCGAGAACGGCTTCGCGATCAGCGACGGCGGGAAGCAGCCGAGCTCCTGCGCGACGCGGACGAAGAACGAATCGGCCGTGAAGCCGCGGACGTACGCGGCGAAACGGCGCTCATCGATCAAACGGCCTGAAACATGTGCCGGGACCGGCTCGTCTTTGTAGCCGACCCAGAAGAGCCGGTACGCGAAACGCTCCACGCCCGCCAGGTGATCGAACACCGGGTCGTTGTCACCGCTGTAGCCGACCACGAGCCACGGCCGCCTCTCGCCGGCGCGCTCGAACACCGGCCGCAGCACGTCGAAGTGGCGCTGCACCTCCTCCTCTGTATTGAGCATGACGAAGCCCGCCCGCTGGCCGTGCAGGTAAAACACGGACGGATCGACGAGCTGCGACGGTTCGAATTGGCGCGAGGCAGCGAGGTCATAGACCGCCGGAAAGACGCCCACCAGCGCGCAGGAGCGGACGATGAGCGGATCGAAGTTCGTCGTGAGCACCCGGCGGATGTAGCCTTCCTTCATCAGCAGCGCGATGGCGATGTGCGCCCAGTTGAGCGTCGCCTTGTCGACGTACTTCGCGATCACGTCCCGGCGCTCGCCGTCCGCGAGGCGGGCCATGAGGTGCGGGTAGTCCTTTTTCTCGCAGGCGGCGTAATCGGGCTGGTATTGCGTACGGATCTCATCGATGAAGCCGGAGGCGGTCGGAATGCCGGCGGTCACGGAACAGCCGGCGCCGATCAGGATGGCTGATCCGTCGCCACGATCGCGCGCCTTGCGGAGGGTGACCACCACGTTGTCCAGCGCCGCCTCGTGCACGACCGCATTATGCAGGCGCTCCTACAGCCGCGTCAGCCCCTCGTACATCGCGGCCACCGCGACGCCGAACAGCAGGTGCTCGGCCAGCGGCACGGCGATCTGCTTCGCGGTCTGCTCGCGCAGCGGCGGCATGAGCTGCGCGGCGGGAAGCCAGCCGAGGTAGCCGGCCGCCCAGACGCTGAGGCCGAGGGCGGCACCTTCCAGGACGACGTTGCGCGGGCGGGGGCGGAGGGCGGCGTACAAGAAGCCGGAGGTCATGCCGTAGCCGAGGTGGAGCGACTTCGCCGCGGCCTGTTCGAGCGGGGCGGGGAGGGCGGCCACGGCCTGCTCCGGCATCAAAGTCTCGGTCTTGCCGACCATGTACTCGCCGGCGTCGCCGCTGAGGGGCGCGGCGGCGTCGGGCATCAGGCGGCCGGTGGTCTTCATCATGGCCTGCATGAGGAACGTGCCGGCGAAGCCTGCGACGGCGCCGAGTGCGAGGCGCTGATGCAGCGATCTCACGGCCGGACGTACCTCCCGGAAGCGTTCTGCTTGAACACCTCGCGCGTCTTCGCGTCGACGCGCCAGTTGCCGAGCGAGGTGCCGGCGCAGCGGTCGACCACTTCCAGCGTGTAGCCGACGTTGACGTAGCCGTGGCTGGTGATGCCGAGGCAGGAGCGGTCGACGTCCGGGTAGTAGTCGCGGGTGTAGCCGCGCAGCACGTCGATGGCCTGGTCTTCCGTGATCTCGTTGGAGGGTGGGGGAGCGGGAGGCGGCTCGGTGGCGGTAGGCGGGAGTGGGGGCGGAGGAACCGGCGTCGGAACCGGCAGCGGGGTGGGGGGCATCGGCGTCGGCGGCATCACGACGGGTGGCATTGGCGTCGGCGGCATCACGACCGGCGGCGATGTTGCCGGAACCCCGAGGTCCGGCGTCCCCGCGGGCGCGGTCTCTTCGCCGACCGTCGCCGTCTCGACCACCGTCTGCGTCCGCTGCAGCGTCTCCCGGCGCCCGAACGGCATGCCCATCAGGAACGCCCAGCCGAGGAGCATCAGGACGACGAGCGCGATCGGGATGCCGATCAGATACGGATTCATCCGCCGCGGGGGCGGCGGAGGAGGCGGCACGGCAGTCACGAGGACCGCCCGTCGCGAAAAGCGTGCCCGTCAGCGCAACAGGTCGGACGGCAACCGCGGCGACGACAACAACTCCGTGAACACCTGCCAGCGCTTGTTCGCGTCGTTGCCGCCGTGACGCTCGACGTAGCCGCGCACCAGGTCCTTGCCGAGGTTGTAGTTGATGACGTAGCTCCGGTACTGGTCGACGAACTTCGTCCGCTGCTTGGCCCGCGCCGGCGAGTAGAGGCCGTACTTCACCAGCCACTCCGCCGCCTGCTCGGCGTTGATCTCGCCGTCGAGGTAGCGCCGCGCCGCCTCGTTGCCCGCGTACCCGAGCTTCGCCATCAGGTCCTGCACGCGGTAGTACTTCTCCGCCTTCGCCGGATCGATGCCCGCCAGCGGGAAGAGGTTCGCCCGCTCGAACGCCACCCGCTCCTGCGCCGGAAACGCGACGTCGATCCCGTAATTCGCGCTCCCCTCGGCGATGAGCGACTGCGGCGAGAAGAGCGGATAGACGGTGAACTCCTGCCAGCCGCGGTCGCGCACCAGGTTCTTCTCCAGCAGCGCGTTGTAGACGTGGTGGCCGGGGTAGCCCTCGTGGCAGGCGAGGTCGATGGCCCGGTCGATGTAGATCGGCAGGTCCGTGTTGACCTGGATCAGGCTGTTGTAGCCGCCCTTGTACCAGTTGTAGCCGCTCCACGATTTGTTCGTCACGTACTCGACCGTGAAGTGCTCGTCCGGCGGCAGCCCCGTGTGCTGCAGCGTCCGCGCGCGGCAACCCTCGATGGCCGCCTTGAACACCGTGTCGAGCTTCTCCTTCGGGATGATGAAGTCCTGGCGGAAGGCCTCCAGCCGATCGGCCAGCGATCCGCTGCCGGGCAGCTCGCGCTCCAGCTCCGCGCTCAGGTGCTGGAAATACGCCTCGTCATGATGAGGAGCGACGGCATCGTAGAGCGCCTTCGACTCCTCATCGAACGTGAGCTTCTTGCCGCGCAGCATCTCGGCCCGCGCGATGAGCGCCTCCGTCTGGCGGGTGAGGTAGTTGCGCCGCAGGGCGAGCATGCTGTCCGTCGGCACGGGCGTCGCGCGCAGCTCGTCGCGCAGCGCGGTCGCATCGCGGTAGATCTGATCGAGCGATGGCTTGGCCGCCTTCACCTGGTCGCGCAGCTCGGGCGGGCCGTAATAGGCGTCGACGTAATCGGCGTCGTGCTCGCCCATCCCCAGCACGAGCCTGATGTAGCGCTCTGCGAACGGATTCATCGCCTGCGGATCCTCGGGCTTCATCATCGTAGTCGTCGTGGTGGTGGCGCAGCCGAGGGGGAGGAGGAGGGCTGCGGCGAGGAGGAGAACGCGCGGTTTCTGCATACGGCGGGGAGTCTTGCAGAAACCGCGCACGGGCGGAAGGGGAGTTACTTCTTCGTCACCACCATCTTCTTCCCCTCGAAGTGGTACTCGCATCCGGCCAGATGGATGCAGCGGTCGAGGGCCTCGTCCCAGGGCATGTCCTTGAAGGAGAGGGTCACGCGGCCGGAGACGTTCGGGGCGATCTCCATCTCGATCTTCGTCAACTGGGAGAAGGTGTGCAGGAGGTCGACGATGTCGGCGTCCTGGAGGTCCATGCTGATCGGCGCGCCCGACCATTTCGAGTTCGTGACGGTGAAGTCGTAGGTCGACTCCTGCACCACTTCGCCGTCGCGCTCGACGCGCAGCTTCGCGGTACCGTTGCCCGACGGCAGGACATCGAAGGAGACGATGTAGCGTCCGTTGGCGGCCTCGATGGTCATCGCGGCGGGCTGGCCGATGTGCTGCTGGAACGCCGGTTGCGCAACGACCGCCTTGGTCGCGTTCTCGATGACGGAGGCGCGCACGGAGTACGTGTCGCCGCCGGCCGGCCGCTCCGCGCTGATCCTGAGCGTGTATGGCGTGTTGTCGGACGGCAGCGCCTTCACGCCCGCGGCCAGCGTGACGGCGAGTAGCATCGCGGCGCCGCCGGTGAGGACGGCGCGGTGGGATAAAGCCTTGCTCTTCAACTCTTCATATCTCATCAGATGCTCCAGTCTTGGTTTGAGGCTCGCGGCAGCCATGCACGACACGCCTGCAGTACGCGGCGAGATGACGGCGCGGCAGATTTTGGTCATTGCGGAGAGGTAGTCGTCGGTGCGGCCGGAGGCGTCGGCGACCGTCTCGTCGCACGCCTCCTCGCGCGCCGCGGCGATGGAGCGCTGGGCGATCCAGACCAGCGGGTGCGGCCAGAACACGGCGGCCACCAGCGACTCGAGGAGGCCGACGAGGTTGTCCCGCCGGATGACGTGCGCGCATTCATGGGTGAGCAGCGAGCGCAGCTCGTCGTCGGAGAGGTCGTCGCAGCCGCCCGGCGGCAGGACGATCAGCGGCCGGATGATGCGCAGCGACGCCGGCGCCTCGCTCGCCCCGCCGCGCACGAGCTCGATGGCGGTGCGGATCCCGAGCGCGCGGCGGACATCATCGAACGCCTCCCGCTCTCTCATCGATGGCGCGCTGCTGGTCCGCATCACTTCGGCGACCGCGCGCCATTTCGCGATGACGATGCCGATCACGAGCAACGCGGCGATCACACCCCAGCCGATGAGGAGGCGCATCGGCCAGGGGTTCGCCGGCGACGGCGCCGCGGCGGCGGCGAAGTTGCCGCCAGCCAGCATCTGCATCGGGATGACGATCGGCCTGGCGAATCGCAGCTCCGGCGCCGGGATGGCCAGCTTGGCCATGCCCAGGATGAGCAGCGCGTAGCGGGTGCGGGCGGTGAGGGGGAGGAGGCGCGCGGCGAGCAGCATCGCGCCGAGGAAGAAGGTGGAGACGACGAGGTGGGAGATCACTTCTTCTTCCCTCCCTTCTTCGCCTCCGCCTCTTCCAGCGCCTTGAGATCCTCGAGCGTCAGCTTGCCGCTCTCCAAGAGGTGCGCCACGACCGGCTGCGCGGAGCCGCCGAAGAGCGAGAGGACCTCATCGAGGATGCGCCGGTAGACGGACTTGCGGGTGATGGCCGCCTGGAAGAGGAAGGCGTTGCCGATCTTGCGCGTGCGGCGGACGGCCCCTTTCTGTTCGAGGCGGAGGAGGATGGTCTGGACGGTGGTGTAGGCGGGGCGCTTCTTCTCCGAGAGCGCCTCCTGCACCTCGCGCACGGACGGCTCGCCCAGCTTCCAGACGACGTCCATGATCTCCAGTTCGAGGGGCGTGAGCTTCGTTCTACTCATGTCGTAGTAAAAACTACGACTGTAGTAGCAATTTGTCAAGGGGTGACGGCAAAGAACCTTCTCCCCGCGCGGCGGGGAGAAGGTGCCGAAGGCGGATGAGGGGCCGCCTTACTTCTTCGTGCAGGTCTCCTCGCCGATCTTCTTCCAGGCGCCCTTCTCCTCGACGTCGAAGGTGTGGTGGAACTTGTTCGCGCCCATTTTGGTGAAGACGTCCCGGCCCTTCATGGCCATCCCCATCATGTGCGCCTCGCCCATGTAGGTGATGGTGTCGCCCACCCAGCCGCTGCTGCCGGAGGTGCCGTAGCCGCCCATGCTGTCGAGGTAGCCGACGACGTACTGCTTCGGCCCGCCGTCGTAGCTGAGGAAGGCGGCCGCCTTCATCGGCGCCGGCTTGCTCTGCATCAGATCGACGACGAGCCACTTGCCGT
>DATEOX010000021.1:0-6164 GCA_035273585.1 Thermoanaerobaculia bacterium | reverse complement strand
CATCCATCTCCAGGACGGCTTCGACGACGACGAGGTCGTGATCCTGATCGATGGCCAGGAGCGCGCGCGGCGCAGCGGCGTGACGACGAAGCGTCTCTACGGTCTGGCCGAGACGATCGAGTTGCCCGCGAGCGGCCGAGTGACGCTGGAGATCGGGGTGCGCAACCTGTCCAAGACCCTCGAGGTGGACGTCACGCGCGACGTCTTCGTCGGCGTCTCGCTGCAGGACGGCGGGATTCAAACGGTCGTGTCCGTCGAACCATACGGATACGCATGAGGAGGAGCCATGCCCGGAGATCCGATCAGCGGCTGGTATGTCGGCGATCTTTCCACGCCCGGTGGAGGCAGCGACCGGCTGCACCTGCGCATCGACGTCGATCAGAAGATCGCGCTCGCGCCGATCACGAACCGGGTCAGCGCCGATCTGTTTCACGTCGATGAGATCAAGCTGCCGGGCCAGCCGCCCAAGCAGGCGGAGGTCTACCGCGAGTCGTGGCTCATCGACCAGCCGAAGGTGACGCAGGACGCGGATGCCATCCTCCTGGAGGGCGTCGTCCGCTTCTGGAACGGCATCCACCCCTCCACGACGGCGCAGATCCGCCTCCCGATCAAGCCGCCCAACGCGCCGGCAGAGGTGACGCTGCTGCACGAGGGGACGCCGTCGCTGCACTTCAACTGCGTCAAGGCGTCGAAGTTCTTCCGCACCGTCAACCTGGAGATCGACGTCTGCAAGTCGGTCAACAAGCCGCCGATCTTCCCGCTGTACGGCACCCATGCCTCGACACAGCGGCCGGCGGGGACGCCGAAGCGGGACCTGACCATCGAGGCCGTGTACGCCGAGGCGGGCATCGACCTGCGCATCCAGCGCGAGCACCTCTCGGTCATCGACGACGCGAAGGTCACGAAGTGGACGTCGGCCGAGCTGCACAACGTGATGGAGAAGAACTTCCACTACATGACCAGCGGCGGCGGCTGGCCGGCGTGGGAGCTGTGGGGCTTCATGGCCACGCAGTTCGAACAGCCGCTGGTGGGCGGCGTGATGTTCGACACATCGAAGCAGTTCGGCGGCGCCGGGTCGCCGTCCGAGCGGCAGGGCTTCGCCGTCTTCCGCCAGCACGGTTGGTTCAAGGACCTGGTGGAGGTGCCGAAGACCGCGGCACAAGCGGAGGCGATGCGCAAGTTTCTCTACACCTGGGTCCATGAGGCGGGGCACGCGTTCAACTTCCTCCACTCCTGGGACAAGAACCGGGCGAGCGCGCTGTCGTGGATGAACTACGACTGGAAGTACGACGCGATCAATGGCCAGGGGACGTTCTGGCAGAGCTTCCCGTTCCGCTTCGACGACGAGGAGCTGATCCACATCCGCCACGGCAACCGGCCGTCCGTGATCATGGGCGGCGACCCGTGGGCCTCGGGCGGCCACGCCGAGGCGCCTCCGGGGGCGGAGTATCTGAAGACGCCTCCCGGCGCGATGGCGTCCGTCTCGGGCTCGCTGCCGGTCGAGCTGCTCGTCCGCTCGCAGGAGTACTTCGACTTCATGGAGCCGGTCTCGGTGGAGCTGCGGCTGCGCAACATGCTGCCCGAGCTGCCGCTCACGCTCGACGCGGAGCTCGATCCGGAGTTTGGCGGCGTCACGATCTACATCAAGCGGCCGGACGGACGCATCGTCGAGTTCTCGCCCGTGGCCTGCAAGCTCGCCGAGCAGAAGCTCGTCACGCTCGGCAAGGCCAGCGAGGGGAAGGAGACGGAGGGAACGGACCGCTACAGCCAGAACGTCTTCATCGGCTACGGCCGCTACGGCTTCTACTTCGAGGAGCCGGGGCAGTACATGGTGCGGGCGGTCTACAACGGCGGCGGCAACGTATTGGTTCCGTCGAACGTGCACCGGCTGCGCGTGGGGCAGCCGCGCGACCGGGAGCAGGACCGCTTCGCGCAGGAGTTCTTCGACGCCGACGTCGGCATGTCGCTCTACCTGAACGGCTCGCCCGCCGACTCGCTGCGCAAGGCGACGGAGACGGTGCGCGAGCTGATCGAGCGCGAGCCGGCGGACTCCGTCACCGCGGCCAAGACCGCCGCGCGCATCGCGCCCGGCGTCGCCCGCGACTTCCACGACATCCGCGAGAACGAGATGGTGCTGACGAAGGAAGCCGATCCGGAGGCGGCGCTGAAGCTGACCGACCAGGCGGTGAAGACCCTGGGCGAGCAGACGTCGAAGGCATTCAACATCCAGCTCGCGAAGCTCGTGCAGAAGCGGGCCGAGATGATGATGGCCGTCGGCGACCCGGATCGGGCCCGCAATGAGCTGCTCGATCTGGCCTACAAGCTCAGCGAGCGCGGCGCGAACACGCCGGTGGTGGAGGAGATTCGGGCCAAGGCGGAGACGTGCGGGACGGGCGGGCGGCCGCGCCGGCGCTGACGTGTCATCCTGAGCCGCGGAGACGGCGAAGGATCCGTACCTTCAGGCGCGGCGCAAGATCGGTACGGATCCTTCGCCGTCTTCGCGGCTCAGGATGACACTACAATGCGCCCCGCTTGAACGACGTCGACATCGCCATCGAGGCGGCGCGCCGGGGCGCGGCCGTCCTCCTCGGCTACTGGGAACAGCTCGGCAAGGAGGACGCGCACACCAAGGCGCGCAACGACTGGGTCTCCGCCGCCGACAAGGAGAGCGAGGCGGCAATCATCTCCTTCCTCCACGACGAGCGCCCCGGCGACGGCATCCTGGGCGAGGAAGGCGGCGCCGCGGCCGGCTCCACCGGCCGGACGTGGATCATCGACCCGCTCGACGGCACCTCGAACTACCTCCAGCACTTTCCGTTCTGGTCGGTGTCGATCGGCCTCCGCACCGGCGCGGAGATGACCGCCGGCGTGATTCACGATCCGCTGCGCGACCTCTTCTTCACCGCCGAGCGCGGCGCGGGCGCGTTCCGCGACGGCGAGCGGATGCGCGTCTCCGACCAGCCGGGCGTCGAGGCCGCGTTCCTGGCCACCGGCTTCCCTTTCCGCGCCCAGCAGTTCGTCTCGACCTATGTGAAGATCTTCGAGGATGTGATCCGCATCGCGAAGGGGGTCCGGCGGGCCGGCTCCGCGGCGCTCGACCTGGCCTATACCGCGGCCGGCGTCTTCGACGGCTTCTTCGAGATGCACCTCGCGCCATGGGACGTCGCGGCCGGCTCGCTGCTCGTCACCGAGGCGGGAGGCGTGGTCAGCGACTTCTCGGGCGGCGACCGGTGGCTCGCGCGCGGGAACATCGTCGGAGCGACGCCGGCCGTCCACGCGGAGCTGATCCGGATGATCAACCGGCACGTGGACGAGGACCAGTTGGAACGGCGCGAGCAGCACCGCGCCCTCGAGAGCCTGTGAGCAAGCCCAAGGTGCACCCCTCAGTGGCCCTCGCCCCGCGCCAGCGGGGAGAGGGTGGCCGAAGGCCGGGTGAGGGGCGCAAGCTCCCCCGCGACTTCTACCGGCAGGACACCGTCGCCGTCGCCCGCGCCCTCCTCGGATGCGTCGTGTGGCGCCGCATCGGCCGCGAGCTCCTCGCCGCGCGGCTCGTGGAAACCGAGGCCTACCTCGGCGCCAACGATCCGGCCAGCCACGCGCGGCGCGGCCTCCGCTCGCCGCGGAACGAGTCGATGTACCTCGAGGGAGGCCACGCGTACGTCTACTTCACCTACGGCATGCACTGGTGTGTGAACGTGGTGTGCGGCGAGAAGGACATCGCGGAGGCGGTGCTGCTGCGCGCGGCCGAGCCGGTTCGCGGCATCGAGTCGATGCGCGAGCGGCGGCCGAAGGCGAAGCGCGACTTCGACCTGCTCAACGGGCCGGGGAAGCTCTGCGCCGCGCTGGCCATCGACAAGACGCTGGATGGCGAGCCGCTCGACGGCACCCGCCTCTGGCTCGCGCCGCGCGACATCTCGATCTCCGAGGACGAGATCGCGGTGAGCCCGCGCGTCGGTGTCGACGGCGCGGGAGACGCGGCGGTGTGGCCCCTCCGCTTCTACCTGCGCGGCAGCCGGTGGGTCTCGCCGCATCGCCATGTCTGATCACTACCGGACGATCGCCGCTGCCGCCGAAGCGCGGCTCAAGATCGAGCGCTCCGATTTCCTCGGCATCGCGTTTCCGGTGACGAGCGAGGAGCAGTTCTTCGCCGAGCTGAAGCGCATCGAGAAGCAGCACTTCGACGCGACGCATCATTGCTGGGCTTTCCGCCTTTTCGCCGAGGCGCGGCAGCGGAGCTCCGACGCCGGCGAGCCGGGCGGGACGGCGGGGCGGCCGATCCTCGCCGCGATCAGCGACTACCAGGACATCGGCGTGGTGGTCGTCCGCTGGTACGGCGGCGTGAAGCTCGGCACCGGCGGCCTCTCCCGCGCCTACCGCGACGCGGCCGCCGCGGCGCTGCGCGAGGCAGTGCCGGTCGATCGCTACGTGTACCAGCGGATCCGCGTGACGGTGCCGTTCGAGACGATGGGGACCATCTACCGGATGGTCGAGCCGCCGGACATCATCCTCATCGGCGAGCACTTCGGGGAGACGAACGTGTTCGAGCTCGACGTGCGGCTGGGGCGGGCGGAGGCGTTCGGGAACGCGCTGAGGGAGCGGCGGTTCGCGTTCGTCACTCTTCCGTGACCTGCGTCTTCGCGATCCGGTCGCCGGTCCGCGCCCTGCCCAGCACCACCAGAAAGGCCTCGAGCAGGTTCCAGGGCGGAAGCACGAGCGGCAGGTTGCGGACGATGGAGCGGCCGTAGCCGCAGCCCTCGCCGCGCGGGGTGAGCAGGCGCAGGCCCAGAAGTCGCTTACCCATGGAGCGGCCCCGGCGGCCGTCGCGCAACAACACGCAGATCATGAGGATGCCGAGCGCGACATACCAGACGATCTGGATGGCCTTGACCGAACCGCCGATCCAGGCCATGGCGTAGCTCACGATCGAGGCCGGCAGGATGAGGAGGACGGAGATCGAGAGGGCATCGACCAGGAATGCGGCGACGCGCAACAGCGTCGTCTGGGAACTGTCTGTCATCGAATGAAACTCTCTCCGTACACTGCCGTAGAAGTGCTTGCCAGGGAAGCGATATGAACAGCCGGACCCGCAGCCATTATTTACTGACAGCCGCCGCCGCGGTGCTGGCGATGTCGTGCGCGGTCGGCGAGAAGCGCTCCTACACCGTCGAGAAAACCTTCCCTGCCTCGGCCATCCAGCGCATCGAGATCCGGGAAGTGGACGGCAGCCTCAAGGTCGAGGCCGGAACCGGCGACACGATCACCCTCGTGGCCCAAGTCCGCTCCCGCGTCCAGCCGACGAGAGGCCGAGACGAGAACTACGGCTTCTTCCGCACCGAGGTCGACGGCGACTCGCTGACCGTGGGGCGGATCAAGCAGCACAGGAAGCTCCACTTCTGGGACAGCAACGACATGACCATCGATTACTCGCTGCGCGTGCCGCCGCGGGTGGCGCTCGACCTCCACACCGTGAACGGCCGCATCGCCACCACCGGCGTCGGCGGCGCCACGCAGATCACGACCGTGAACGGCCCTATCGAGCTCGAGACGAGCGGGATCAACGAAGTGTCGGCCAAGACGGTGAACGGCCACGTCCGGGCCAAGTTCATCGAGACGTTCCAGGGGGCGAGCCTGAAGACGGTGAACGGCGACGTGGAGACGATCCTGCCCAAGAGCGCGTCGTTCGTCTGCAACCTGACCCAGGTGAACGGCGACTTCGAGGCCTCGTTCCCGCTGAGCATCCACTCGAACCCCGGCAGCCGCCGCGTGTCGGGTGAGGTGAACGGCGGCCAGCACGAGCTGAAGATCACCACCGTGAACGGCGACGTGCAACTGGCGAGACTGAACGGCGCGCTATGATCGCCGCGTGACCGAGGCGCGGGCGCAACGCATTCTCCCGGTCGCGCTCGCACTGCTCTTCACCCTCGCAGCGGTCGGGCCGATCCGTAACTACGACTTCTTCTGGCACCTGGCCACCGGCCGGTGGATCGCCGAGCATCGGGCGCTGCCGGAGACCGACCCCTTCGCCGTCGCCAGCGAGCAGCGTCCGTGGATCAACGGCGAGTGGGCGTTCGAGGTGCTCCTCTACGGGGTCTACGAGGTGGTCGGGCTGACCGGACTCTCGATCGTGCGCGCGCTCCTCGCCGCCGGGATCTTCACCCTAATCT
>DATEOX010000020.1:0-2436 GCA_035273585.1 Thermoanaerobaculia bacterium | reverse complement strand
GCACCCGCTCGGCCGTCGCGTTGCGCGCCAGGCCGCCCAGGTAGTGCTGCCAGAGGTCGTCCAGGCGGGCGGCGATCGCGGCGTCGGAGAGGCCGGTGTCGCGCAGGACCATGAAGGCGATCTGCGGGTCGGTGCGGCCGGAGAAGTCGTAGCGCGTGAGGTCGCCGTCGTAGTCGTACACGAGGCGCAGCGCCTCGCGGAACGCGTCCCGCGCCGCGCCGCCGTCCGTGATCAGGGTGCCGTCGATGTCGAAGAGTGCCAGGCGCATCGGCGCAACCATACAATGCCGCGCGTGCGCCGCACCTCCCTCCTCGTCCTCTTCCTCACCGTCTTCATCGACCTCATCGGCTTCGGGATGGTCATCCCCTTCCTCTCGTTTTACGCGCGGGAGTACGGGGCGAGCGGCGTGATGGTCGGGGCGATCGTCGGCGTCTACTCCATCATGCAGTTCTTCTTCGCCCCGATGTGGGGCCGCCTCTCGGACCGCATCGGCCGGCGGCCGGTGATCCTCATCAGCCTCGCGGCGAGCTGCAGCGGATACCTCCTCTTCGCCTTGGCCCACGATCTCCGGCTGCTGCTCCTCTCGCGCATCGTGGCCGGCATCGGCGGGGCGAGCATCGGCACCGCGCAGGCGTACATCGCGGACACGACCACGGAGGAGAACCGGGCCAAAGGCATGGGCCTGATCGGCGCCGCCTTCGGCCTCGGCTTCATCCTCGGCCCACCGCTCTCCGGCATCCTCTCCGCGGTCGGCATTCACCGCGGGCTGCCGGGCAACCTCCTCCCCGGCCTGGCGGCCGGCTCCGCCTCCTTCATCGCCCTCATCCTCGGCCTCATCGTCCTCGGCGAATCGAAGCCGCCCGACGCCACGGTGCGCAGTGGACTGCCGCCGCAGCTCGACCCGCACATCTGGCGCGAGCTCGGCCGGCGCTCGACGGTCGGCGCGATCATGCTCGCCCTGTTCCTCACGCTGCTGTCGGTGGCGGGGATGGAGACGAGCGTGACGCTCCACGCGCGCGACCGCTTTGGCTTCTCCCAGCTCGACCTGGCCTGGTTCTTCCTCTTCATGGGCGTGATCGTAGTGATGCTCCAGGGCGGCTTGATCGGCAAGCTGGCCAAAGTCCTCGGCGAGAAGATGCTGGTGGCCATCGGCGCCGCATCATTCACCATCGGCCTGGCCATGACGCCGTCCGTCTGGCGCGTGCCGCTGCTGTATGTCGTGGCCTTCTTCATCGCCATCGGGCAGGGGCTCTGCTATCCATCGCTCACGTCGCTGGTGACGAAGGCCACGCCGAAGAGCGAGCACGGGACGATGCTCGGCCTGGCCGCGGGCATCGGCTCGCTGGCCCGCTTCCTCGGCCCGATCGTCTCCGGATTTTTCTACGACCAGGCGCGGGCCCGCGGCGCCTTCTACGGCGGCGCGGCGCTCACCGGCGCGGCGCTGGTCGTGGCACTCTGGCTGCGCAAACTCCCGCTGCTGACGGAAAGGTGAACGATGTCCATCCTGAAAGTGGCCCGCCTCGGGCACCCCGTGCTCCGCACCAAAGCCTCCGACGTGGAGATCCGGGACATCAAGGCCGGCAAGTTCCGGCCGCTCATCGACGACATGATCGAGACGATGCACGCCTACGAGGGCGTCGGCCTGGCCGGCCCGCAGGTGCACCTCCCGCTGCGTATCTTCGTCTTCGAGGTGCAGGAGCGCGTGGCCAAACGGCGCGGCGTGAACAAGGTCGGCGCCGGCGTCTTCTTCAACGCCACGTACGCGCCGGCCGGCGATGCGAAGATCACCGACTGGGAGGGGTGCCTGAGCGTCCCTTTCCTCGGCGGCGAGGTGCCGCGCTACCGCAACCTCTTTCTGCGCGGCATCGACGTCAACGGCAACGAGGCGGAGATCGAGGTGAACGACTTCACCGCGCGCATCTTCCAGCACGAGGTCGACCACACCGACGGCCACGTCTACCTCGACCGGATGCCCGACCTGACGACGCTGGGATACACGATCGTGCTCTAGCGCGAAATTACGAATTCACGCTTCTTTCACGCGCCGCGCATCGCACGTTTGATGCGCGGCGCCTCGGCGCATGTTCCTTTTACGAGTCGGGTCACGGAGCGTTGATGGCCACCCTCTACACTGACTTTGCTGCATACAGGGCGCTGCTAACGGGAACCGGCAGCGTGTTGTGTGAGAGAGAGACAGCAAGGCGGGTGGTCGGAAACGACCACTCGCCTTGTGGTTTTCAGGGCCGATTTCAGCGGCCGCGCCGCCTCGACGGCACCTGCAGGGCCGCGCTCGCCGGCGCCGAGATCCCACCCGCATTCACCGCCCGCATCCGGAAGAACCGCGCCGACGTGATGATGGTCGTGCGCGTGGTGTCCGCGGGCAGCGACGCCACGGCCGTGAACTGACTCCCGTCGAAACTCGCCTCGATGATGAAC
>DATEOX010000019.1:0-4626 GCA_035273585.1 Thermoanaerobaculia bacterium | reverse complement strand
AGCCTGCGCGCGCGGCACGTAGCGGTAGAAGGCGCTTGCGCAGAACGACGGGGCGGTCATCGGGTAGCGCGTCGTCACGCCGCCGGCGATACGGAGCAGGGCGTTGCGCTCCCCGAGCCAGAGCGCGCCGTCGGCGGCCAGCATCGGGCGGGCGGTCCAGGTTGCGTCCTTCGGCACGTTCACCAGCTCGAGCAGGCGGCCGCCGGCGTCGAGATGCGCCACCGTCGACGACTCCGGGCTCGTGATCCAGACCGTGGCGTCGGCGGCCGCGGCGATACGTCCGCCGAAGCAGCGCACCGGGAGCTGGAGCGTCGTCACCTCGCCCGAAGAGGAGATGCGGAACACCGCGTTCGCGGCGTACATCTGCGTCAGCCAGACGGTGCCGTCGGCGGCGACCGCGATGTCGTACGGCGTGGCCGTCGGCGCGGTGCGCTCGCTGGCGTCGCCGCGCGCATCGACGTAGCCGATCTGGGGCGTCGTCCGCGCGTACCACACGCCGCCGTACGGCGCAGCGGCGACGCTCGGCACCCCGCGTCCGGTGGCAAAGCTCGTCAGGTTGCCGTTGATGTCCAGCGCCGAGACGCCGCTCGCCGTGCCGAACCAGAAGCGGCCGTCGCTGCCGACGACGACCTCCGAGGTCGGGTTGAAGTTCGCGCTGGTGAAGAGCCACAGCTTGCCGTCCGCGCCGATGACGACGTCGCGCAATCCCTCGCCCACGGCGAGCGTGCGGACGTCCGCCGCCTGCGCCGCGGAGGCGAGCAGCATCAGGCTAACGAGAGTTGAGACGATCGAGCGCATCGGAGGCAATTTTGACTTTCGGATCGAGGCGGAGCGCGGCTTCGAGCTCCTTGCGGGCGGCCGGAACATCGCCGCGCCTTTCTAACAATAACCCAAGTTGGGTATGCCCGTCAGCAACTGTCGGCATCTCCGGACCCGGCTGCGTCTTCAGATACCGCCGCAGAGCCTGCTCGCCACGGTCGAGCTCGCGATTGGCGAAGACCGCCGTGCGGCCGGTCTCGTACAGCGCATCCACGCGCGACGCGTCCGCCTCCAGCAGTGCGCTCCAGGCGGCGAAGGCGTCGTCGTACTGCTGCGTCTCTTGCGAGAGATAGCCGAGCCACGTCAGCGCCAGCGCCTTCGCCCGCACGTCCTTCGCCTCGCGCACGGCCTGGCGCAGCTTGACTCGCGCCGGGCCGTACTCCTTCTGCCGATAGGCGATGTAGCCCTGCGTCCACGCGCCCAGCGCCGCATCCTTCTTCGCGATGCGCGCCGCCTCGGCGCGGGCCTTTTTCAGGCTGCCGCCGACCACGCGCGGGGCGATGGTGTAGTAGCGGACGAGATCGAGACGGGCGTCCATCAGGTCGGGGTCGAGGCGGACGGCTTCTTCCAGCTCGTCGCCGATCATCCAAGCGAGGTAAACGAGGCGGACGGCGTTGCCGGACGTTTTTGCCTCTTGCATCCAGGCACGAGCTGTGCGGTAGTGCTCGACTGCGAGAGGGGAATTCGAGGCGAGGACCGGCGCCGCGAATAGGAACAGGAACACCACCGTTCTCATGCGGGCCCTGCCGGTACATACTACGCGCGCGAATTTCGGAGGTGCTGTCATCGTAGCGAAAGAGAAGAAGCAAAAAGACTGGGTGAACATTCTGTTTCTCACCCTCACGCCGATCATCGGAACCGTCGGCGTGATCGCCTGGACCGTGGCCCGCGGCTTTCACATCTGGATGCCGCTGCTGACCATCGGCATGTATTTCCTGGTCGGCATCTCCATCTGCGCCGGCTATCACCGTTTCTTCTCCCACAAGAGCTACGAGGCCTCCTCCGCGGTGCAGATCTTCTACGCGATCTTCGGCGCGATGGCGGCGGAGAACTCGATCCTCTGGTGGTCGGCCGCGCACCGCGTGCATCACAAGCACGTGGACCGCGACTGGGACCCGTACAACATCCGGCGCGGCTTCTGGTGGGCGCACATCCTCTGGATCTTCGAGAAGAACCCGCAGCGCCCGGACCAGTTCGACAACTCGCCCGACCTGATGAAGAACCCGATCGTGATGTGGCAGCACCGCTGGCACAAGGTGATCCTGATCGTGGGCGGCTTCGGCGTCCCGACGCTGATCGGCGCCGCGTTCGGCGACCCGATCGCCGGCCTGCTGTGGGGCGGCTTCCTGCGCATCATGGTCATCCACCACACGACGTTCTTCGTGAACTCGCTGGCGCACTTCGTGGGCAAGCCGCTGTACAACGCGGAAGTCTCCGCCCGCGACAACTGGATGGTCGCGCTCCTCACCCTCGGCGAGGGCTATCACAGCTTCCACCACCGCTTCCCGGCCGACTTCCGCAACGGCATCCGCTGGTACCACTGGGACCCGGCGAAGTGGTTCATCCGCGCCCTGCGCTGGGCCGGCCTGGCCAGCGACCTCCGCGTCACCGCGCCGCCGCAGATCGAGCAGGCGCGGATGCGCGCCGCGTTGCAGGTGATCGAGACCAAGATCGGGCACGCCCCGCACACGATCGCCTCCGACGTCCGGAAGCGGATCAACGCCGCGGCGCGGCACCTCGAGACCGCCTTCGCTCTCTGGCGCCAGCACGCCGAGGAGAAGGCGGCCGGGCTGAAGAACAGTTGGCGCGAGACGCGCCGCCGCTCGCGCAGACACGTGCGCCAGTCGCGCAGACACTGGAAAGACGCGCTGCGGATGCTGCAGCGCATGCCGGAAGCGGCGTAGCCCCTCACCCGGCGTCCGGCCACCCTCTCCCCGCCGCGCGGGGAGAGGGGCTGGGGGTGAGGGGTCAGCGCGCCAGCTTCGTCAGCTCCTGGAACGCCGCATCGCCGCGGATCGACTCGAACACGTAGTCGACGCGCGCTTCCATCATCTCCTTCTCGCGCACGGCGTCGTAACGCTCGAAGGTGTAGAAGTGGCGGTGCAGCAGTTCCATCGCCTTCCCCTTCTGCCCGAGCAGCGCGTAGATGGCGGCGAGGTTGTACGACGCGCAGAGCATCCCCTCGTGCTCCTTCGCGATGGCCAGCGCCTGCTCGCTCCGGCCGCTGTCGACCATGTACGTGGCAGCGAAGATCAGGTTGAAGGGGTCGTCGGGCTCGAGCAGCAGCGCCTTCTTCACGTAGCCGTCGGCCTTGGCCCGCTCCTTCTCCGAGTTCCAGTAGACGGCGAGGTTGCGGTACGTGAGCGCGAGCGGGAAGGCGGTGATCGACTCGTGGAACATGGCCAGGCCCTTGGCATAGTCGCCGTCGTGGATGGTCATCTTCCCGACGCCGTGCAGGGCGACGGCGCGCGAGAGCGGGTCGGCCTGCATGGCCAGCAGGCGGCCGAAGACGTCGCGGGCCTGCTTCCAGTCGCCGAGGTGATGGCGATACAACTCGCCGAGGAAGCGCAGCGGCACCGGATCGGCGGGATCGATGGCCGCAGCCTCGGCGTAGAGGCGACGCGCGAGCGGATAGTCGTCGTGCAACTCGGCATGCAGGCCGTCCGTCATCCGGCGCGTGATGCGCGCCGTCGTCCGCTCATCCAGCAGCGGGTCGGTCGTGCGCAGCAGCGCGTCCTCGACTACGACGCCGAGCTTCTTGAGCGCCTTCTGCGCGTCGCGCCCCTTGCGCGGCAGGAGGCACCGCTCCTCCCAGATCTTCTTGTAGGCGTCGACCGCCGCGTCCTTCTCCCCCGCCGCGGCCTTCGTGCGCGCGTCGTCGAGCAGCTTCTGCGCCGCGCTCTCCCGCGCGTCGAGCTCCGCCCGGACCATCTTCTCCACCGCGCCGAGTCGCAGCGCGCGTCCTTCCAGGCGGGCCAGCTCTTTCCCTTCGCCGTCGGCGAGGATCGCCGCCGGCAGCTTGCCGGTGGCGCCGAGCTTGTCGATCATCGCGCTGTCGTCGGGACGGACGACCTGCATGCCGACGCACTGCGACGAGTAGACGGTGAGGGTGCGGGAGTTGAGGAGGTCGGAGTGCTTGATCTCGTCCGCGGAGAGCGGGAGCCAGTAGAGGATGAGCGTCCCTTTGACGGCGTCCTCGACGCTGTTCAGCACTTTCCAGGGGACGAAGTAGACCTGCGGCTGGGTCATACTGCCCGTCGGGGGCATCATCCCGCCCATCCCTCCGCCTCCGCCGCCGCCACACGTCGCGGCAGCGGGGCTGGCGATGGCAAGCGCAAGCGCGAACACGACGAGAGCGCGGACGGACGAATGGCTCATCACGACTCCTTTTCCGGAATGGCGGGATTATACCGGCCACGGGCCGGTCCGTCGGTTGGCATAGCCTGCACGACGTGAGGCTCCTTCGTGGGAACATTACGGACACGCCAGGAATGGCGCGGAGGTTTTAGCGCATGACAGAAGTCGTCACCGCTCCGCCGGACCGGCCGGCATTCAAAGACCGCTCGACCAGCCTGATCCTCTTCGGCATCATTCACATCCTTTTCGGCATCGTCTGCGCGGGATTCATCCTGCTGATGGCGGTGGTGAGCGAGCTCGGTGCGCGCCGCGGCGGCGGGACGGCGCTGCCGACGTACGTGTTCGCATCGAACGTCGTCGTCTACAGCCTGCTGGCGCTCTACTTCTTCTCCGTCGGCATTGGCTCGATCCGCCGCCGGCGCTGGGCTCGCGCGCTCGCGCTTAGTCGTG
>DATEOX010000018.1:0-2500 GCA_035273585.1 Thermoanaerobaculia bacterium | reverse complement strand
GCCCCTCCCAAGGCGGTGCAGCAGCAGCCGCTCCAGCACATGACCCAGGTCCTCCCGGTGCAGCAGGAAGTGGCGCCGACCGTCATCCCGGATGAGATCCCGATCGTCACCACCCTCCCCGTCGTGGCCGAAGTCAAAGGCGCGGTCATGCAAGGCGTGGAAGGCGGCATCGAGGGAGGCGTCGTGGGCGGCACGCTCGACGGCATCCAGGGGGGCGAGGTCGGCGGCACGAAGGGCGGCACGATCGGCGGCATCATCACCGACAACCGGGTGCACATCGAGCGGGACAAGCCGCTGCCGCTGTTTCCCGTCTCACAGGTCTATCCGCAGTACCCCGAAGACGCGCGTCTGCGCAACTGGGAAGATACGCTCGTCGTCCGCTATGTGATCGGCATCGACGGCCGGGTCAAGGAAGTGACGGTCATCAGCGCGCCGGAGCGGAAGCTGTTTGCCGACGCGGCGGTGAGGGCCATCAAGAACTGGCGCTTCCGGCCGTACATGAAGGACGGCGCCCCGCAGGAAGTCGTGCACGAGCTGACGGTGTACTTCAAGCTGTCGTAGGTGTCATCCTGAGCCGCGCAGACGGCGAAGGATCCGCACCTTCAGGCGCCGCGCGAGATCGGTACGGATCCTTCGCGCTCTTCGGCGCTCAGGATGACACGAGCAGCTTCCGCAGCCGCGCCCGCTCCGGCATCGTGAGCATCCGCCCCTCCCCCGCCCGCATGTTCTGCGCGAGGTGCTCGACGCTCGACGTCGCCGGAATGGCGCATGTCACCGCGGGATGAGAGACGATCCAGCGCAGGAACAGTTCGGCCCAGCTCCGGCTGTCGAATTCCTCCGCCCATCCGGGCAGCGGCTTGTTGCGCACGTGGCGGAAGAGCGTGCCGCCCTCGAACGGACGGTTCACGATCACGGCGAGGCGGCGCGACTGACAGAGCGGCAGGAGCGAGGTCTCGGCATCCGACAGCTCGACGGAGAGCGGCAGTTGCACGAAGTCGAGCTCCTCGCTCGTGATGATCGCCTCCAGTTGAGGAAACGCGCCGGCCTGGTAGTGGGTGAGGCCGATGTAGCGGAAGCGGCCCGCCTCCTTCCACTCGCGCAGCGTCCGGAGGTGCGTGCGCCAGTCGACGAGGTTGTGGATCTGCATGAGGTCGATGACGTCCGCCCGCAGCAGCTTCATCGAGCGGGTCATCTGCTCGATGCCGTGCTGGCGGCCGCTGGTCCAGACCTTCGTGGCCAGGAACGCGTCCGGCGCGTGGTCGCGCACATCGCCCACCCGCTCTTCCGCCCTGCCGTACATCGGCGAGCTGTCGATGACCCTGCCGCCGGTGGCTGCGAAGCGGTCGAGCACGGCAGCGAGACGCGATGACGCCGACGCCGCGACGTCGAACGTTTGCCACGTGCCGAGGCCGATGACGGGGAGCTCTTCGCCGCTGCGGGGGATGGGACGCGTGTTCATCCTTGCGGCGCGATCCTTGCTCAGGGAGTGCCACCTGGTGGCTTTCGGATACGACCCACGCTTCCCTTACAAAGACGAGCTCGCGATGCCGGTGATCGGGCTCGAGGCGGAGTTCCAGCCGCTCGTGGATGGCCGCGAAGCCGTGCCGGAGGAGCTGTGGAAGACGCCGGAGGCGTTCATCGATCAGCCGCTCCTGCGGCGGACGAACAAGTCGTCCCAACTGCCCACCGGCGGCGCGGTCTACTTCGACGGCGGTGTGATCGAGGTCGTGACGCCGGTCATCGAGATCGCCCCGCAGTGCACGGCGCGCGTGGTGCGCAGCCTGTGGGAGCAGATCGGCTTCGTCCGCGACCAGCTCGACCGGTGGGAGAAGCGGAGCGG
The DNA here is from genome assembly GCA_035273585.1 of Thermoanaerobaculia bacterium. Lineage (GTDB taxonomy): Bacteria > Acidobacteriota > Thermoanaerobaculia > Gp7-AA8 > Gp7-AA8 > JAFAVZ01. The sequence continues at coordinate 660 of DATEOX010000018.1, read as the reverse complement.
CCGGCGGGTGACGCTGCGCGCGTTCAGTTGTCACACGAACATCTCCTTCGAGCTGCCGCGCGAGGAGCGGAGCAGCGAGCGGACCATCCAGAAGCTGGCCGTCCTGCTCGCGCACCTGTTGCCCGTGCCGGTGATCGTGGCCGGCGCGAACCGGCGCTCGACCGGCATCGGCGTCCGTCCCCGGCGCGACCGGATCGAGATCACGCTCGACTTCACTCCCGATCCGGGGCTGATGGCCGCCACCACGGCGCTCATCGTCGGCATCGCCCGGGAGGTCATCCGCTGGCCGTCGTACCGGCTGGACGAGCTCGACGCGCGGCACATCCCGCAACTGGCCGAGCTCCGTCCCGGCAAGCACCCCACGCGCAAGGGATGGGTGGCCAAGGACTATCACTTCCCGCGCAGCCCGTTCACGGGCGACATCGACGCACCGGAGTGGACGGTGCACGGCGGCGCGCCGGCCTCGCTGCGCCAGGTCGCGCTGGCCATCGCCATGCACTTCCGCGACTCGATCCGCGCGCTGGCCGATCCGTTCTCCTATCGCCTCCTCTTCTCCGTGCTGCGCGGCGAGACGCCGTCGCTGCTCGACCTCCCCGACCGCCCGCCCGCCTACGACGACGTCGGACGGGCGACGCGCTGGGGCTCGGTGCTCCCCGAGCT
>DATEOX010000017.1:0-40571 GCA_035273585.1 Thermoanaerobaculia bacterium | reverse complement strand
GGCGCGCAGGTCGATGTTCTTCGGGCCGGTCATCGGGTTGCCCATGGCCGGGAAGAAGTCGTCGAAGGAGTAGCTCGCCTGCCCGATCGGCGTCGGGCCGAGGGCATAGGGGTCGTTCGCCACGACGAAGCCGGTCTGGATCGCGCCGTCCAGGAAGTCGAGCGCGGCGTCGTACTTGCCGTCGCCCGCCCAGGCCGCCTCCGTGTTCGCCGGCACCGCGCCGAAGTCGACCACCACGTCGTACTGTCCCTTCGGCACAGGCGCGGGCCAGATCTGCGTTTCCGAGACATTGATGCAGCCGCCCTTCACCGGCATCACCTCGATGTGGTTATTGAGCGAGATGTCGGCGATGGCATCCGAGCCGCCCATGTTCGGGTCCCATCCGGCGACGGAGCGGTGGTCGACCACGATGAAGCCGGCGTACATGCCGCCCGGATGGCCGGGCGGGACATACGTGGGATCGACGGCCGCCCAGACGGTGTCGTCCGCATCGGCGAAGGAGTCGGCGTACTCGAAGTAGGGGAAGCCGCTCAGCGGCCGCCCGGCCAGATCCTGATTCGGACCGCCCGGCGGATAGAGGAGGTAGAGGATGAGCCCCGTGTCCGAGCCGAAGGAGATGATGTCGCTCACGTCGACGTGCTGCAGGTCGGCGCTCCTCCCCGTCACCCGCTGCGCCACGAGGTCGTATGTTCCTCGGCGCTGATTGGCGGCGTCCCAGGCGCGGACGCGGAACGTGCCGTCGCCGCTTACCGTGACCCGCTTCGGCGCGGCGGCGTTGCCCGCCCCGCTGACGTCCGTCACCAGGTCGCCGGCGAACCAGGCCCGCTGGTTCGGGACGACGGAGAGGTCGAGCGTGTCGCCCGGCGCGAAGTTGCGCCCGGAGATCCAGAGGTCGCCGCCGTTCTGCGCCTCGAGGGCGTTGACCAGGCAGCCGCTCTTGTCCGTGGGATAGACCATGGGGCTGCGCCGGGGACGGACGGGCAGCGCGAGCTCGAAACGGTCGCGCTCGACCTTCTCCTCGGGCGCCGGCGTGGCCACCATGCGCAGAGTGCGGCCGGCGAGTGCCTTCTCCGCCTCCTCGAACGTGCGGAACTTCAGCGGCCGGCGCTCGTCGGCAAGGCGCGTGGCGCAGCCGATCACGCCCGACTGGTACCAGAGCACGAACTGCGGGATCGACCCGCGCCCGTCGGTGGTCAGGCGCGCGTACGAGACGAGCGTCTTCGGGTCGTCATCCAGCGTCAGCCGGAACTCGTACTGCGTCCGCGGGCGGAGGCCGCTCACCGCCAGCTCCAGCGAGGAGCCGGTCTCCAGCGACGAGATCGGCCGGCTGCCACTGTCCATGGCCACGATGCGGTTGCCGGGGCCGCCGCCGCGGACGGTGGAGCGATGACCCGTGGCACAGCCGCCCAGGAGCAGGGCGGCGGCGAGAAGGCATCGGGGGAAAGACCGCATACACACCTCCGGAATTCGGAGGGTAGTGACGGATGAGCTCCGTTCGTTACAGCCTCACCTGCGGAAGGAGTCGAACATCTCCTTCATCGACTGCTTCAGCATCGCCGTCCGGTTCGGGTCGCGCAGCAGCGAGGACATGAAGGCCTTCGCCTGCTCGAACGTGATGTGCGGCGGGAGCGGCGGCACCTCGGGGTCGGTGACGAACTCCAGCACGGCGGGACGGTCGGCGGACAGCGCCTGGTCCCACGCCGATGCGATGTTCTCCGGCCGGTCGACCTTGATGCCGAGAAAGCCGATGGATTGGGCGAAGGCGGCGTAGCCGAAGGGCGGCAACACCTGCGAGGCGTCGAACTTCGGATCGCCCTCCATCACCCGCTGCTCCCACGTCACCATGTTCAGGTCGCTGTTGTTCAGCACGCAGACGACCAGGCGCGGGTCGCTCCACTCGCGCCAGTACTTGGCCACCGTCAGCAGCTCGTTCATCCCGTTCATCTGGAATGCGCCGTCGCCGACGCAGGCGATGGCCACCCTTTCGGGGAAGGCGAACTTCGCGGCGATGACGTACGGCACGCCGGGGCCCATGGTGGCCAGGTTGCCGGAGAGCGAGCCGAGCATGCCGCGGCGGAACTTCAGGTCCCGCGCGTACCAGCTGGCCACCGAGCCGGAGTCGGCGGCGAGGATGCAGTTCTCCGGCAGGCGGGGCGAGAGCTCCCAGAAGACGCGCTGCGGATTGATGGGGTTCGCCTCGTTCATGGCGCGCTCCTCCATCACCTTCCACCAGTCGCGCACCTCCTCCTCGATCCGCTCGCGCCAGGAGCGGTCGGTCTTGCGCTGCAGCAGCGGGATGAGCGCGCGCAGCGACTCGCGGCTGTCGCCGGTGAGGTTGACCTCCATCGGGTAGCGGATGGAGAGCATCCGGCCATCGATGTCGATCTGCACGCCGCGCGCTTGCCCCTCCTCCGGCAGGAACTCCGGATAGGGGAAGCTCGAGCCGACCATGAGCAGGGTGTCGCAGTCGGCCATCAGCGTGTAGCTCGGCTTCGTGCCGAGCAGGCCGATCGAGCCGGTGACGAACGGGAGGTCGTCCGGGAGCACGGCCTTGCCCAGGAGCGCCTTGGCCACGCCGGCGCCGAGGAGGTCGGCAATCTCGATGACCTCGTCGGCAGCGTTCATGGCGCCGATGCCGATCAGCATCGCCACCTTGCTGCCGGCGTTGAGGACGTCCGCGGCGCGGCGGAGGTCGGCATCATTCGGGATCACGCGCGGGGAGGAGAAGCCGATGCCGGAGTGGACGGTGGCATGCGCGTGCGGCGGCTCGGCCATCTCCTCTTCCTGCAGGTCGTTCGGGATGATGATGGCCGTGACGGTGCGCTCCGCGCGGGCGATGCGGATGGCGCGGTCGATGAGGTGCCGCAGTTGCGCGGGGGCCATCGCCGTCTGCACGAACTCGCTCGCCACGTCCTTGAAAAGCGACTGGAGGTCGACCTCCTGCTGGTAGCTGCCACCCATCGCCAGGCGCGACGACTGCCCGACGATGGCTACCACCGGCTGGTGATCGAGCTTCGCGTCGTAGAGCCCGTTGAGGAGGTGGATGGCCCCCGGCCCGGAGGTGGCCAGGCAGACGCCGACCTCGCCCGTGTATTTGGCGTGCGCGCAGGCCATGAAGGCGGCCATCTCCTCATGCCGTACCTGGACGAAGCGCACCTTCTCCTCGGCCCGACCGAGCGCGCCGAGGATGCCGTTGATGCCGTCGCCCGGATAGCCGTAGATGCGCCGGATGCCCCAGTCGTGCAGGCGCTGGACGACAAAGTCGCCGGTGGTCTGGGCCATGGGTCAGCGACGCTTCTTCGAGGATTTCTTGGCCGATTTCCTGGAGGTCTTCTTCGACGCCTTCTTGGAGGAGGAGGCTTTTTTCGACGCCTTTTTAGAAGAAGAGGCCTTCCTGGAGGAAGAGGCCTTTTTCGATGACGAAGCCTTCTTCGAGGAAGAGGCCTTCTTCGAGGAAGACGCCTTCTTCGACGACGCCTTCTTTGCCGGCGAGCGGACGGCTCGTCCGCCAGCCGCGGCTCGTCTCGAGCCGCGGGATCGCGCGGCGGGGCGCCGCGCGGCTTGCGGGCGGGACGCCCGCTCTCCCTCCAGCTCGCCCACCGAGTCGCGGGCGACGAGCTTGGAGAAGCGCGAGTCCGCGTCGTGGTCGTGGAGGAAAGCGAGGTTGCTCTCGTCGAAGACGCGGAACCAGTCCTCCCAGTCGATCGCCTCCAGCGTGTCTTCGCCGCTGAAGCCGGGGTAATCGATGCGCAGGATGTCCCGCCCCTTCACCCGCGACGGCGTGCCACCGCGCTCCTCCACCCAGTTCCGGATCTCGTCATGGTCGGTCGTTGCACTTGCTGACGCCATCGCACACTCCTGTCGTTTTTAGCGGTCGCGTGCGGTGCATAATCGCTGCCCATGCGCCCTTCGCGATCGAACGATCAGCCTCTGCTCGCGCGGGCCGGCGCGAGGCTCGCCGACGCCTGCGAGCGCTTCTTCCCCGACGCGTTCGTTTTTGCGCTGGGCGCAATCGTTCTCGTCTTCGCCGGCGGCCTCCTCATCGGCGTGGGGCCGGTGAAACTGGCCACCGAGTTCGGCAACGGCTTCTGGTCGCTGGTCAACTTCACCATGCAGATGGCGCTGGTGATCATCGGCGGCTTCGTCGTGGCCACCTCGCCGCCGGTGGCCCGCCTCACCGCCCGCCTGGCCTCGATCCCGAAGTCGCCCCGTGGCGCCGTCGCCTTCGTCGCCGCCTTCGCCATGCTCTCCTCTTTGTTGTCCTGGGGCCTCTCCCTGATCTTCACCGGCCTGCTGGTGCGCGAGATCACCCGCCGTATCGACCGTGTCGACTACCGCGCCATCGGCGCCGCCGCTTACCTCGGCCTGGGCAGCGTCTGGGCCCTCGGCCTCTCCTCGTCCGCGGCCCTGCTGCAGGCCACGCCCTCCTCCATCCCGCCCGCCCTGCTGAAGATCACCGGCGTCATCCCCCTGACGCAGACCATCTTCACCTGGCAGAACATCGTCCTCGCCGCGGTGCTCATCGCCATGTCGGTGACCATCGCCTGGTTCTCCGCTCCGGACGGCGACCGGGCGAAGACAGCCAAGGAGCTGGGCGTCACCTTCGAGCCGTTCGAGGCCGAGCGGTTCGAGGCCCGCACGCCCGGCGAGCGCCTCGAGCAGAGCCCCGTGCTCAGCCTCCTCATCACCGCGCTGATGCTCTGGTTCCTCGCCGAGCAGTTCCGCGAGAAAGGCGGCCTGGCCGCGCTCGACCTCAACAACTTCAACTTCGCATTCCTCGCGGCCGGCCTGCTGCTGCACTGGCGTCCGCGCTCGTTCCTCCGCGCGGTCGGCCGCTCGGTGCCGGCCACCGCTGGCGTGCTCATCCAGTTTCCGTTCTACGGCGGCATCTTCGGGATGATCTCCAAGACGCCGATCTCCGATCAGCTGGCGAAGCTCTTCATCGGCATCACCACGAAGGAGACGTTCCCGGTCGTCGTCGCCATCTACTCCGCGATTCTCGGCATGTTCGTGCCGTCGGGCGGCGGCAAGTGGGTGGTGGAGGCGCCGTACGTGATGGCCGCGGCCAAGGCGTGGGGCGAGCATCTCGGCTGGACGGTGCAGATCTACAACGCCGCCGAGGCGCTGCCGAACCTGATCAACCCCTTCTGGATGCTGCCGCTGATGGGCATCCTCGGCGTGAAGGCGCGCGATCTGGCCGGCTACTCGGTGCTGCAGCTCGTCTTCCACCTGCCGGTGGTGCTGCTGCTCTGCTGGTTGTTGGCCAAGACCTTCTAGGCCGTCGCCGGCTGCGGCGCGCGCTCCATCTTCCGCGCTCTCCGCAGCAGCCCCTTCGCCTTCCACAGCCACCTGCGGTCGCGGCGTTTCTGGTAGTGGGGCATGGTCAGGCGCCGGTCGAGGATGCTCTCCGCGAGGTCGCGCGCCTCGGCGTAGCGCCCCTGACTGATGAGGAACTCCGCGGCGGCGCAGAGCGACTCGGCCGCGGTCGAGGTCCGGATCAGACGGTCGAACGCCTCCACCGCCTCCGGTGTGTGTCCGCCGCGCGCCAGCGCCTGCGACAGGACGCAGAGCGCGCGCGAGTAGTCGTACTTCGGCTCCTTCGCTACGACCAGCTTCAGATCGCGCACGGCCGAGGCGTCGTCGCCGATGTGGAACGAGGCGATGCCGCGGCGGTAGAACGGATCGATCGAGTCGGTACGCTGGGCCAGTGCGTGGTCGAACGCCTCGCGTGCGTCGGCCCACTTTTTTTCTTCCGACAGCAGCTCGCCGAGCTCCTCGTAGTTGCCGGCCGCGGGGTTGTCCCGGATGATCGCCCGCAGCACCTGGATCCGTCTCCGCCGCGCCGGGCCGGCGAACGTGCTGCGCATCTTGCTGAAGTCAGGCAGCCCTTCGACGAGGAAGTAGGCCGCGGCGCCGATCACCCCGCCGATGAGGATCAGCCAGATCCAGTAGCGGTCGCCGCCGCGCCTGGCCAGGGTCACGATCGCGGCGATCTGGAGGATGAAGCCGTAGGCGAAGATCGTCCGCCAGAGGGAGAAGCCTCCCTCCTCTTCGCCGCCCGCGGCGTGACGTCGCGGCGCGGCGAAGAGGGGCAGGACCAGGCAGAGCAGCAGCAGGAAAGCGATCAACTTGCGCACGGGAGTGTGCGCGGATTATAGCTACTCTTTCAGGTACTCCATCAGATAGTCGGTCGCCACCTTGGAGCCCATGATCGACAGCTTGGAGATGATCGCCTTCTTCAGTTCCGGATCCCTTTCCGCGCGGGCCAGGTCGACCAGCGTCCTGGCGTTCCCCTGCAGGAAGAGGGCGTGGATGACCGACTCCCGGACCTCGCGGTTCTGGTCGGTCTGATAGATGGTCAGCAGCAACTGCCCCGCCTTCGCCCCGCCGAGGAGGCCGAGGTTCTTGATGGCGGCGGAGCGGAGGTCCGGGTCCTTCTCGTTGCGGGCCAGCTCGCCCAGCTTCTCGGCGTTGCCGCCGATGAACATCGCCTGGATGATGCTCTTCTTGATGGCCTTGTTCGTCTCGCCCGTGTAGAGGTCGGCCAGCTCCGCGCGCGCCCCGACGATGCCCAACTGGCGGATGGCTTCCCCGCGCAGCTCCGGATCTTTCTCCGCCTTGGCGGTGGCCAGCAGGCGGTCGCGGTCGCCGGCGATCATGTAGGAGCGGAGCACCGACTTCTTGATGCCGACGTCATTCGACGATGCGTAGACATCCGCGAGTACGACGCGGCTCTGATCGCCGCCCATGATGCCGAGGTAGCGGAGCGCGCTGGCCTGCAGCTCGCGGTTGCCGTTGTCCTTGGCGATCCGCCCGAGGATCTCGAACGCCTGCGGCGAGGAGGTCTGGCTGAGGACGAAGATGGCCTTGTCCTTGATCTTCTTCGATGACTTCGGGTTCTTGAGCACCGTCTCGACGATGGGGATGGCGCGGTCGGGCTCAGTGTGCATCAGGGCATTGAGGGCCATCAGCTTCAGCTCCTCGTCGTTGACGCGCTCCGGCTCGATGCTCTGGCCGGCCTGCTGCCTGACCTCGACTTCCAGCGCCTTCGCATCTTCGATCCACCGGCTGCGGGGAAACGTCTGGCGCAGCTCGGAGATGCTGGCCAGCGCCTCGGCGCGCTGCCCCATCTGCTTCTGGGCCCAGGCGCGCCAGTAGAGGGCGCCGTCGGCGTGCGACATCTTCATCTGGTAGACGCGGTCGAAGATGGCCACGGCCTTGCGCCATTCGTGCTCGTCGAGGAGGTCGGTCCCCTGGTCGTACAGATCTTCCTCGCGCTCGACGAGGCGTTCCTTGGACTGTTTGTCGCCGGCGTCACCGTCGGCGTACTGGTTCGCGGAGGCCAGCGTCGGGAGGACGAAGGCGGCGGCGAGGAGGAGGATGCGGAGTGTTTTCATGTCGTTTCCTTAGAGAGAATTCGAGTCGATCGGCGCGGTGCGCTGCTGCTCGGCGCGGCCGCCCTGTGCGCTCACGATGCGCACCTTGAACAGGAGCCCCTTCGCATCGATGCGTTTCTGCAGCGCGCTCACCTCCTCCGGTGTGAGCGAGGAACCGGCATGCGAGAGCTCTACGAGCACCGGCTCCAGATCGGACAACACTGCGGCGATCCGCTCGTCGCCGCGCTGGGCCGCCGTCTGGCGGTAGATGCGGTTCGACGCGACGAGGTCCACGGCTCGCTTCTGCTGCGATGAGATGTCGAGTGTCTTCTTCGGGTCGGCGTTGGCCAGCTCGACGAGCATCCGCTCGGACGAGTCGAGGTGGTCGCCGACCACGACCAGGAGCACCCGGTCCGGGCTGGCGGCCGGGTTTGCGTCCGCTGCGGCCACCACCCTCTCCCCGCCGGCGGGAAGAAGGGGTTGATGCGGCGCCGCGTTGCGCGCGTGCCAGAGCTGGCCGCCGAAGAATGCGATGGCCACCAGCGCCGCGGCCGCGGCGAGGGTCTGCCAACGCACGCCGTGGCGGCGCTCGCGTCCGAGCTTCCATCTCAGGCGGTTCCAGACCTGCTCGCCGTACTGCTCGCCGCGGTCCGGGATCGGTGCTTCTTCGACGAGGGCGAGCACGCGGCGGATCGTGTCGTACTGCGCGCGGCACTCGCCGCACGCGCGCAGGTGCTGCTCGGCCGCCGACGGCGCGTCATCGTCGTGGTAGTAGTGCGCTACGAGAGTCTCTTCATTCAGGTGTTGCATTGGGTGGACCTCACGAACGGCTCCAGGGCATCGCGGAGCTTCCGCACGGCGCGGAAGATGGTGTGCTTCGCCGCGTTGACCTGGATGCCGAGGGTTCTGCCGATCTCCTCGACCGGCATGCCTTCGAAATGGCGGAGGATGAAAGCCGTCCGCTCGTTGCCACTGAGGCGCTCGAGGGCGGCGGTGACGTGCTGCTGCAGCTCCACGCTGAGCAGGAGGCGGTCCGGCTGCGGATCGGAAGCCGTGATCTCCCCCTGCAGGTGCTCGTCGGCGGTGTCGCCGGCGCGGTGCTTGTCGTGGCGGCCGCGCGAGCGGAGCAGGTCGAGCGAGCAGTTGACGGCGATACGGTGGACCCAGGTCCCGAAGTTCGCCCGCTCCTCGAAGTGTTCGAGCTGCTTGTAGGCGCGGAGGAAGGTCTCCTGCACCACGTCGTCGGCATCGTGCTCGTTTCCGGTCATGCGATACGCCACTCTGAAGATGGGCCTGCTGTGACGCTCGACCAATTGCCGGAACGCGTCCGGGTCCCCTTGCCGGGCCCGGCTGACCGTCGCGGCGTCGGTCGTCTGCTCCATCTCGGAAGCGTTAGACTCGGGAGGTCTCAAAGGGTTAGCCCACACGCGGTCTCATCCTCGTGTCACACTGTCGGACACGCAATCGAAACTTAATCTTCGCTGATGCGTAACGTCAGTAGGGAATCGACATCATGAGAGGGGCAGCGCTCGCATTCGTCCTGGTGACGGCATTCACGACGCCCGCGCCCGCGGCGTCCCAGCGCCCGCTCATCGTGACCACCGCCGACCACTCGCTCAAGGAAGGCGACGACTGCGAGCACTTCCACACTCAGAACACGACGTCGTTCCCCAAACAGGCCCACCAGGAGGAGCAGCGCGACGTCGCCCTCTCCGGCATCGACTTGGTGAAGGTGCGGGCCAGCGAAGAGGGGGGCGTCTCGGTCCGCGGCTGGGACAAGCCGACCGCGCGCCTCACGGTCTGCAAGTACGCGATGGCCCTCACGGAGCTCGCCGCCCAGCGCGCCTTGGGGTCGGTGACGGTGTCGGTGCACAACGGCGAGATCGTCTCCGCCGGCCCGGAGATCAGCGAGAACCAGGTCTGGTGGGTGCACATGATCCTCCGCGTGCCGAAGACGTCGAACGTCGACGTCGCCTCGGCCAACGGCGGCATCGCCATCCGCAACATGACCGGGAAGGTGACGGCTCAGTCGACCAACGGCGGCATCTCCGTGGCCCAGTGCGCCGGCGACAGCCGCGTGACGACGGCCAACGGCGGCATCTCCATCGAGAAGATCACCGGCCGCCTCGAGGCCAACACCCGCAACGGCGCCATCTCCCTCAAGCTTCGCGACAGCATCATCCCTGCGTTGGAGGCCCGCACCGACGAGCAGGGCGAGATCCTCTGCAAGAAATGCGAGTCGGCGACGTGGGCCGCCAACCGCAAGTACCTGCGCATGGGCGGGGGCGCCCAGCCGCCGAGCATCCGCCTGTTCACGAACAGCGCGATGATCACCATCGAGCAGGTCAGATAGCGGGCACGGCCCGCCGCGTTTGTTGGCCTAGCCTGTCCGGACGTTAGGTCGCTTCGTGGGGACAGTAGACGTTCGCCACGCCACGAATGGAACCGACCTGCCACGTAGTTCTCGCGTCGTCTTCCGGCGAGCGGCAGGGGCTCACCTCCAAAGACGAACAACTCGTGGATCACGTCATTGCGTCGATCACCAACGCGATCGTGTACCGCGGTTGACGCCGCTCACCTGCGCACGACGCGCGGCGCATGGCGGTTGCGGCAACGGTCGCCGTGCGTCAGGTGCAGCGCCCCAACTGCCGTACCGCCGCGGCGAATCCCTCCCCGATGCCGCTGCGCGAGAGCTGCACGATCTCGTTCAAGCCGGATGCGGTGCGCAGCCACAGCTCGTCGTACAGGCAGATCGGAAGCTGCGGGTTGTTGTTGAAGCGGCGGTCCGGGCCGCCGCTCTTGTTGACGTAGCGCCAGGTGTGGCCGACCACTGTCGCGTCGGCGGGCACTCCGCTCTCTTCGATGAACCGCTGCTGTTCGGCGGAGATCTCCAGCGTCGAATACGAGATCGCGCCGATGCCGCGGCCGTCGTAGACGAGCAGGCGATCGGGGAGGAAGTAGAGCGTCTGCCTTCCGACGCCGATGCTCAGGACCGGCACGTTCGTCCGGATGCCCGGCGGCTCGACGGTGCGGATCGTCGTCGGGTTGCGCTGCACGAGCGAAGAGGCGCCGGCGTGGTACTTGCGGTCGTGGACGCGTCCGGAAGCCGCGATGTGCCACGCGCGGCGCGAGGTCGCCGCCGCCGCGCCCCACTCGTGGAAGCGGCGGAAGGCCTCCTCCGCCGCCGGGTCGAGCTCGTAGAGGATGACGACCGTCTTCGCCACCTTGTCGCGGTACCGAGCCACGATGATGGCGACGAGACCGAACACGAGCGCCGGCCATCCGAACGCCATCGACAGGAGGACGACCGCGGCCACGATTGCGAACGGCGTCAGCGGCACCTTCCGGCGCTTCGCACGGATCTCGTTCAGCAGCTCCTCGGACGACGAGTCGACGATCTGCAGCGCGCTGGCCGACTCGATCTCCTGCAGCGCGACTTCCGAACCCTGCTCGTATCGCGGCGTCAGCCGAGGAGCGGCGGGCGCCGGGATGGTGTGCTGGTAGTAGACGCCGCCGCGCCCGAGGCGGACGTAGTTGCCGCGCGGTCCGGTGCCGACGCGGAAGCCGGGGACGCCGACCGACACGCCGACGCCCGAGCCCGAGAGGTTGAACCGGAAGGGGCCGAGGGAGAGGGATTGGCGCAGGTAGAAGCCCATGTCCTGAAGACACGGGCGGCGGAAAATCGTGGCGTGCCGCCGATATTCAGTCGACGAGCTTCGGCACGTTCACAAATGGTCCCTCGCCGAGGAGTTCTCCGGATGCATCTCGGAACACCAGGGTCGTCGGTAGAGGGACTCCATTTGAATCGAAGATCGCTCGTGCGGTCATGGCGGCGGCATAGATTGCATGCTGCTGATAGCGACTCTTATCGACGGTGAGAGTGAACACATTCGCATTGAAGCTCCAGCCCTGAATGAACCCGCTGCCTTTGCCATCGAGGTTGCGATGCAGCTCTTCCCGTACTTTGGCGAACTTTCGCGCGCGTTGTGTTCCTTTCCGTTTTGTGGCAATGGTCGTTGCACGGTGCAAAGGCGTTCCGGAGGCGGCGCTCAGAAATCCCGACAACGTGAGCGCGAAGACAAGGGCGCGGCCAATACTCATGAATGCCTCTCTTTACCCACTGTCGGCGGGCGGGGTATCACGTCCGAGCGACCCCGCCCGGCAAACGAGTCACGACCATCCATCACCGCCGGCGCACAGGCGCGTTCGCCGACTGTTTCACCAGCTCAATACTGCGGTCACATGCCTCTTCCCGCACATAGCCCTCGCTCGACGCAGCAATGGGCTCGCCGTTCGAGCCATGGTAGGTCCAGCGCCACTCGTTTGCCCGGTCGCGGTATTTGACGAAGTACATCCAGATCTCCTTTCTCTCTCTCAAAGAAACGTCCGCGGGAACTTTGTGGCGTTCTGCTAACCTCCCCTCTTGCTCTCCCGCCTCGTTCAACTGATCCTTCGGCATGGCGCGCCGCTCGTGGCGCTGAACGTGTTTCTGGAGCAGATCGGGGCGCCGATTCCGGCGGTGCCGACGCTCATCGTGGCCGGGGCGCTGACGCGGAGCGGGCACGTGAGCGTGACGGCGATCGTGGCCTGGTCCATCGCGGCGTCGCTCGTGGCGGACTGGTTCTGGTTTCTCCTCGGGCGGCGGTATGGCTACCGGATCCTGCGGACGCTCTGCCGCATCTCGCTCTCGCCCGACTCCTGCGTGCGCGACACGGAGGCGAACTTCGAGCGATGGGGGATGAAGTCGCTGCTCGTGGCCAAGTTCATCCCGGGGTTCTCCACCGTCGCGCCGCCGCTGGCGGGGGCGGGAGGGCGGAGCACGGTCGAGTTCCTGATCTACGACGGCCTCGGCGCGGCGATCTGGGCCGGCGCGGCGGTCGCCATCGGGCGCGCGTTTCATCGCGCCATCCATGTCGTGCTGCAGCGGATCGAAGACCTCGGCGGTTGGGCGCTGCTGTTCCTCGGCTGCCTGCTGGCGCTGGTGATCATCTTCAAATGGTGGCAGCGGCGGCGATTCATCCTGCTGCTGCGGATGTCGCGCATCACCGTCGACGAGCTGAAGGCACTGTTCGATGCCGGAGAGTCGCCGGTGGTGCTCGACGTGAGGACCGCATCGGCGGTGAAGCACGACCCGCGGCGCATCCCGACGGCCATCGTTGCGGATCAGGAACAGATCGAAGAGCGGGTGCGCGATCTGAAGCCGGACGCGGAGATCATCCTCTACTGTACGTGACCGAACGAAGCATCAGCGGCCCGTGTGGCGCGCAAGCTCATCGACGAGGGGTTCACGCTGGTCCGTCCTCTGGCGGGCGGCCTCGACGCGTGGGTGGACGCCGGGTACGAGGTGGAGAAACACCATGAGTGAGTCGACCTACATCCACGGGACGAGCGCGGAGGAGCAGCGCCGCCTCTCGCTGATGAACGACGTCCTGCTCAACCCCTTCTCCCTGCGCGAGCTGGCCCTGCGCGGCGACGAGCGGGTGATCGACTTCGGCTCCGGCCTCGGCCAGTTCTCGCGGGCCATGGCCCGGGCCGTCCCGCGCGGCAGCGTGGTGGGCATCGAGCGGGACGACGTACAGCGCGCCGGCGCCCGGCGCCTGGCCGAGGAAGCGGGCGAGGGGAACCTCGTGGAATGGCGCGCGGGGGACGTCCTCGCGCTCGACCTCGGCGACGAGTGGGGGACGTACGACGTGGCCCACACGCGCTTCGTGCTCGAGCACGTCCCCGATCCGTTGCGCGTGGTGCAGACGATGCTCCGCGCCGTACGGCCGGGCGGGCGGGTGGTGCTGGCGGATGACGACCACGAGCTGCTCCGCCTCTGGCCCGAGCCGCCGGGATGGTCGGACGTCTGGCGCGCCTACATCCGCACCTACGACCGGATCGGCAACGACCCGATCGTCGGCCGCCGCCTGGTCGAGCTGCTGCACGCCGCCGGAGCGCAGCCGAAGCGCAATGCCTACATCTTCTTCGGCGGCTGCGCCGGGATGGACTACTTCGACGTGCTGACCGCGAACATGCTCGGCGTGGTCACCGGCGCGCGGGAGGCCATCCTCTCCATGAAGCTGTTCGATGCCTCGCTGTTCGACGTCGTGGTGCGCGAATACAAGTCGTGGGCGAAGCGCCCGGACGCGGCGATCTGGTTTGCGATGTCGTGGGCGGAGGGGGTGAGGGCGAATTGAGAATTGAGGATTGAGGATTGAGGATGACGCTTCGCGTCGGCGGCCCTCTCCGCAAAGCGAAGCCATCCTCAATCCTCAATCCTTCATCCTCAATCCCGCGGCCGGCGCAGCCGGACGCGGCAGGGCACGCCGCATGCACCCCACCGCCGCGATGGCAACAGTCGTACTGGCGGTCGAAGAGCACACCATCCGGTTCTATCAGGACGCACTCGGGCGGCTCGACAAAGCGGGTGTCCCGTACCTCGTCGGCGGCGCGTATGCCTTCGCCCGCTATACGGGTATCGAGCGGCATACGAAGGACTTCGACATCTTCCTTCGCCGCGGCGACTACGAGCGGGCGGCGAAGGTGCTGCGCGAGGCCGGCTACGAGGCAGAGCTGACCTTTCCCCACTGGCTGGGCAAGGCGTTCAAGGGCGACGACTTCATCGACCTGATCTTCAGCGCGGGCAACGGCGTCGCGGAAGTCGACGAGGTGTGGTTCGAGCATCAGGTGCCGGAGACCGTGCTGGAGATGTCCGTCGGCCTGATTCCGGCCGAGGAGATGATCTGGTCGAAGGGGCTGATCATGGAGCGGGAGCGCTTCGACGGCGCCGACGTGGCGCACGTCATCAAGGCCGTCGGGCACAAGCTCGACTGGCGGCGCCTGATCGACCGTTACGCTCACCTGTGGCGCGCGCTGTACGCGCACCTCGTCCTGTTCGGGTTCATCTATCCGTCGCACCGCTCGCAGGTGCCGCGGTGGGTCATGGACGAGCTCGGAAACCGCGTCGCGCAGGAGACGCGGCAGCCGGACTCCGACGACCGGATCTGCTACGGCGCGATCGTCTCCCGCCAGCAGTACCTGAAGGACATCACCGAGTGGGGCTACAAGGATGCGCGCTTGCGGCCGCTCGGGAACATGTCGGCGGAGGACATCGCCCACTGGACGGCAGGCATCGCGCTGGACGGAGCGAAGTGATGGCCCAGCGCGACCAGCTCCGCATCGCCGCCGTCGGCGACATCCACGTCAAGAAGAACGGCACCGGCTCGTTCCAGGAGCTCTTCACGCGCGCCACGTCATCGGCAGATGTGATCCTCCTCTGCGGCGACCTCACCGACTACGGCGCGGTCGAGGAAGCGAAGGTGCTGGCCAAGGAGATCACCACCTCGCTGCGTATCCCGGCCATCGGCGTCCTGGGCAACCACGACTTCGAGATGGGGCACGCGGACGAGATCAAGTCGATCCTCCAGGAGGCGGGCGTCACGATGCTCGACGGCGACGTGACGGAGGTGGACGGCGTCGGCTTCGCCGGCGTGAAGGGCTTCTGCGGCGGCTTCGGCCGGCGGGCCCTCGGCGCGTGGGGCGAGGACATGATCAAGAAGTTCGTGCACGAGACGGTCGAAGAAGCGCTGAAGCTCGAGGCCGCGCTGGCCCGGCTGCGCACGCCGCAGAAGATCGCCGTGCTGCACTACTCGCCCATCCACGCCACGTGCGTCGGCGAGCCGCCGGAGATCATGCCCTTCCTCGGCTCGTCGCGCCTGGAAGAGCCGATCGACCGCTACCGCGTGACGGCCGTGTTCCATGGCCACGCGCACCGCGGTTCGCTCGAAGGGCGGACGAAGGGGAACGCGCCGGTGTACAACGTGGCCATGCCGCTGCTGACCGCGACGACGCAGGATCAGCCACCTTTCCGCGTCATCGAAGTCCCCGTCGGCGAGGCGGCGTGGTCGGCGTCATAATTCGCGACGTGAAACATCCCGCCTTTCCGAACGGCGTCACGCGCGACGACCTCATCGCCTGGTTCCGCGAAGGCCGCGCGCGCACTGCCGAGGTGTTCTCCATCCCACGGCCGGAGAGCTATTACGAACGGCCGATCGCGCTACGCAATCCGATCGTTTTCTACGAGGGGCACCTGCCGGCGTTCTCCATCAACACGGTGCTGAAGCTCGCTCTGAAGCGGCACGGCATCAACGAGGATTACGAGACGCTGTTCGCGCGCGGCATCGATCCGGAGGACGAGGCGGGAGTGAAGGACCCGTCGTCGCTCTGGCCGTCGCGCGAGGCGGTGCAGGCCTACGGCGCGGAGGCGGATGCGATCCTCGAGCGCCTGTTGTGCGACGGACGAATCGAGGACGACGGCGTGCCGCAACTGCGCGGCGCGGAGGCGGCATTCGTGATCCTGGAGCACGAGCAGATGCACCAGGAGACGCTGCTGTACATGTTCCACAACATGGCGTTCGAGGCGAAGGTTAAGAGAGAGCCGTTGGGCGAGCGGGATCACGGCGGCACGTCCCGTGCCGCCGCCGGCGGGCGGGACGCCCGCACGCCGATTCCCGCGGGCATCGCCACGCTCGGCGCGGATCGCGACGAGATCGGGTTTGCCTGGGACAACGAGTTGCCTTCGCTGCGTGTGGAGGTGCCGGGGTTCGAGATCGATACGCACAGCGTGACGAACGGCGACTTCATGGAGTTCGTGGAGGCGGGCGGATATCGCGATGCAGGGCTCTGGTCGGAGAAGGGGTGGCAGTGGGTGGCGACGACCGGCGTGCGGCATCCGCACTTTTGGCTCGAAAAGGACGGCTGGTACTGGCGCGGGATGTTCGAGCTGATCCCGCTGCCGAAGGACTGGCCGGTCTACGTCACGTACGCCGAGGCGGAGGCGTATGCGCGGTGGAAGGGAAGGCGGGTGCCGAGCGAGGGGGAGTATCACCGAGCGGCGTACGGCACGCCATCAGGTGAAGAGCGGCTCCAGCCGTGGGGCGATGAGCTGCCGGACGTCACGCGCGGCAACTTCGGCTTCGCCAATTGGGAGCCGGTGCCGGTCGGGTCTTATCCGGCGGGGGCGAGCGCGTGGGGCGTGCACGACCTGGTCGGCAACGGGTGGGAGTGGACCTCCAGCCTGTTCGAAGGTTTCCCCGGCTTTACACCGACGCCTTCGTATCCCGTCTACTCCAGCGACTTCTTCGATGGCGAGCATTACGTGCTCAAGGGCGCCTCGCCGGCGACGGCGCCGCAGCTCATCCGCCGCTCGTTCCGCAACTGGTTCCGGCCTACGTATCCGTACCTCTACGCCAAGTTCCGCACGGCGGTGTAATTCGTGCAGCGCCCCGCGCGCATGGAACAGAAGTCCTACAAGCCGAAAACCTTCAACCTCTCCGGGCTGCATGGCATCTCCGACAAGACGCTGGAGATGCACTTCAAGCTCTACGAGGGGTACGTCACGAATACGAACACCCTCACTCAAAAAATCGCCGACATCCTCGCCGACGGCAAGGTCGATCAGGAGGAGATGCCCGCCTACTCCGAGCTCACCCGCCGCCTCGGGTTCGAATACAACGGGATGGTCCTGCACGAGTACTACTTCGGGAACATGCGCATCGGCGGCAGCCCCGACGCCCCGAAGGGGTCGACCTTCCGCGAGGCGGTCGAGCGCAGCTTCCCGTCGTACGAGATCTGGAAGACGGATTTCGTCAGCGTGGGCAAGATGCGCGGCGTCGGCTGGGCCATCGCCTATCTCGATCCTTCGACGCGCCTGGTCTCGAATCATTGGGTCGAGCTGCACCAGAACGGCAACGTCGCCGGCTACACGCCGCTCCTGGTGATGGACGTCTGGGAGCACGCGTATCTCCTCGACTACAAGCCGGCCGACCGGCCGAAGTACATCGAGGCGTTTTTGTCGAACGTCGATTGGGCGACGGTGGACGGGCGGTTTTGACTTGTCATCCTGAGGGGCGAAGACGCCGAAGGATCTCCCCGTGCTTGCCAGGAGATCCTTCGCCGTCTTCGCGGCTCAGGATGACACGAGCACCGTTCCTTTCCGCTCCAGCTTCCCCCATCCCGTGCGCATGCCGGACAGCGCGGTCTTGATCGACTTGAGCAGGACCGCGTACATCAGCTGGCGATAGAGGAAGCGCTGCCAGAAGAGCCAGACGAGCATTTTCGGGTCTTCGCGGTCGAGCTTGAACGCGACGAGGGATCCGATCAGCTCGACGACGAAGAAGAAGGCGTACATCACCGCCACGAGCGTCAGCGACGCGAACGCGCTCGGCAGCGGCTGCCAGTCCTGCGTCAGTTGCCCGCGTGCGACGGCGGCGATCACCGTGCCGAGGGTCCAGACGATCTGCAGATCGACGAGCGGTGAGAGCACCTGATAGGCGACCTGGAAGAGCCAGAGCGAGGGGAGCATCACGCGGCCGAACCAGCCGTAGCGGCCGATGGCGCGGCGATGCTTCCAGAGCGACTGGAGCGTGCCGAAGGCCCAGCGGAAGCGCTGCTTGAACAGCGCGCGGAACGAATCGGGCGCCTCGGTGAAGCCGACTGCGGCCGGCTCCGTTTCGATTCGCCACCCCATGCGCCGGATGCGCCACGTGAGGTCCATGTCCTCGGCCATGGTGTCGGTCGTGTAGCCGCCGGCCTGCAGGATCGCCTCGCGCCGCCACGCGCCGACCGCGCCCGGCACGACCGATACCGAGTTGAGGACGCTGTACGCGCGCCGGTCGAGGTTCTGGCTGGTGATGTACTCGATGGCCTGCCAGTAAGTGAGCGGGTTGATGCGATTGCCGACCTTCACGTTGCCCGCGACCGCGCCGACGCGCGGATCGGCGAAGCGGCGGACGAGCAGGTCGATGGTGTCGGGGGCGAAGAGCGTGTCGGCGTCGAGGGCGATGATGATCTCGCCGCCGGCGTGCGCGATGCCGCGGTTGAGCGCCGCCGACTTGCCGCCGTTCTCCTGCTGGAAGACGCGCACCAGGCCGCCGAAGCGGCGCCGCACCTCGCCCGCCGTGTCGTCCTTCGACCCGTCGTCAACGACGATGATCTCCAGATTCGGATAGCGATTGGAAAGCACCGCCTCGATCGTCCGTGCGATCACCTTCTCCTCGTTGTACGCCGCGATGACGACGCTCACGGGCGGCTGACGATCCGCCGCGACCGTATCCCGGCGCTTGCCGATGATGGCCAGCACGGTGATGAACAGCACCCGCAGCGTCCCGAGCGCGATGGCCGAGACGAAGGCGATGGTGAGGAAGAGCTCGAAGAGGTAGATGCCCTCGAAGACGATGCGGTCGTTGGCCAGGAGCAGCGTGTCGGAGCTCGTGACCGGCGGGTTGACCTCGTCGCGCGTGGCGTTCATCAGGTCGGAGACGTTGACGAACTTGTAGCCGCGCTTGCGCAGCTCGGTGATCAGCATGGGGATGAGCCGGACGGTCTCGGTGCGGTCGCCGCCGCCGTCGTGCAGGAGGATGCAGCTACCGTGCTCCGTCTCGAACTGCGTGAGCGCGCTCTGGAGCATCTCCTCCGCCGTGCGGTGGTGGCGCGAGCCGTCCGGCATGCGCACCACGGTTGCCCAGTCCTGCGGGTCGACCAGCTCGCCGACGGTGATGTAGTTCAGGCTCGTGGCCAGCTTCACCGGCTGCACTTCATCGCGGCTGTTCGGCTCCGCATCGGCGTTGTAGGGCGGGCGGAAGAGCAGCGTGGAGCGATGCAGCAGGCTCTGGAACACGCGCTGCGTGGCGTTCAGCTCGAGCTGCGCCTGACCTTCCGGGATGGTGCCGATGTTCGGATGAGTGAAAGTGTGGTTCCCGATCTCGTGACCCTCGTTCCAGATGCGCCGCACCAGGCCGGGGTAGCGCTCCGCGTTCTCGCCGATGAGGAAGAAGGTCGCCTTCACGTCGTACTTTTTCAGCTCGTCGAGCATCTGTGCCGTGTAGGGCGAGGCCGGGCCGTCGTCGATGGTCAGCGCGACGGTCTTCTCCCGGAAGCCGCTCCGGGCGATGACGAACGACGTCGGGTAGCCGTGGTAACTCTCGTCGAGGAAGAGGTGCGTGCGCGGATCGACCTCCAGCGTGCGGCGGGCGGGTGACGGCAGCGCCTGCACGTGGAGGATCTCGCCGTCGCCGACGAACTCCACGTCGTACGGGAAGCTCACCTCGCCGAGGCGCGCGGGGCTGGGCGGCTGGGAGAGCCGCCGGCGGTCGAGGAAGGTCCAGATCGAAGGATCGGTCGAGCCGAGGACCCACACGCCGGCGCCGCGGATGCCGTAGGTCTGCGCGATCATCCATTGATTGGCCGCGGTGATGGCGTCGAGGAACCAGACCTCGTGCTCCTTCCCCTCGTCATCGGTATAAGAGAAGGTGGGGTTGAGCGCCGCCGGGTCGAAGTCGACGATCTGCTCCGGCTTCTCATCAGGACGAAATTCGCGGGCCCGGACGAGTGCCCCCTGATAGGTCATCGGGTCAGGCCAGTCTTCTCCCTCGGTCCAGTCGTACGCGTAGTTCCCGAGGCCGATGACGAGCTTCTCGCGCGGGACGGCGGAGAGGGCGCGGCGGAGCACGCCGCGGTACCAGTCGATGGAGGCGATGGGGCCCGGCTTCGCGCCGTTGTGCTCGTCGTAGGCCATCACGACCACGAAATCGCAGAGCGCCGCGGCGGCGCGCCAGTCGCCCGGCTGCCCCGCCTCGAGGTCCGCGCTCACCACCAGGCGCGCCGGCGCGAACGACGCGCGCAGCCGCTTCAGGAAGGGGATCATCAGCCGCTGATCTTCCGGGCGGAGGTTCTCGAAGTCGACGTTGATCCCCTGAAAGCGGTTGGCCAGGCACCAGCGCCGCAGCTCCATGATGACCCGCGTCTGCAGCTCGGGATGGGTGAGGAAGATGTGGACGCGCTGCGCGTCGAACTGGCTCTGCTGCGCGTTGCTGAAGACCGGCACGATGTTCAGGTTGTTCGAGCGGGCCAGCTCGATCACCTCCGGGTTGTGCACGTTCAGCTCGAAGTTCCAGTCGCGGTAGTCGAGCCCCCGCGCGTCGGCGGTGAGGTGGACCCAGGCCGGCAACAGGTGGGTCATCTTCGCCGCGTTCGCACGCAGCGAGTGGAGGCCTGTCTCCTGCCACGGCGCGTAGAACGCGGCCACGATGCCTTCCGCCTGGATGGGCGGCTGCGCGGCGCGGAGCCGCTTCCGCTGCTGATCGCGGCCGATCTCGCCGAGGAGCCGCTCGCGGGTGCGCTTGAGAAGGAACTGCTGGAGGCGCGTCTGGTGCGGCGGCACGTGCGCGGCGCGGCGGATGTGACGGAGGGCGGAGGTGATGCCCGGCATCCCGGGCAGAAGCGGCGTGCTGATCAGGCTGGCCAGGAAAAGGCCGACGATCATGACGGAGAGCATTCCGAGAACCGCCGAAATGCGCTTGATCCAGGGCCAGCGTCTGGATGTGGGGTCGAAAAAGACCGCTCTGTCGCTCACCGCGAGGAATGACAACTGCGCGGACGGGTTTGTCATTCTCGCCCCCGGTGTCATTCTGAGCCGCATGAGACGGCGAAGAATCCGTACCGATCTCGCGCCGCGCCTGTAGGGTACGGATCCTTCGCCGTCTTCGCGCCTCAGGATGACAGGGAGCGCAACCTTGAGCTACTTTGCGCCGTAAAGAGCAAAGGTCATGAACGTCATCGAAGTCCGCGGCCTGCGGAAGGTTTACAAATCGACGATCGGCAAGCGCGTCACGGCGCTGGACGGAGTCGACATCGAAGTCCAGCCCGGCGAGCTGTTCGGCCTCCTCGGCCCGAACGGCGCCGGCAAGACCACCACGGTCAAGATCCTCCTCGGCCTGACCCGGGCCACCGCCGGGACGGCCACCATCGCCGGCCTGCCGGTGAGCAACCCCGAGAGCCGCCGCGGCGTCGGCTATCTCCCCGAAGGGCACAAAATCCCCGGCTACCTCACCGCCCGCCAGGCGCTTTCCATCTTCGGGCGGATGTCCGGGATGACCGGCGCCGACCTGGCCGCGCGGAGCAAGGAGCTCCTGGACACGGTCGGTCTCGGCTCGTGGGGCGACGTGCGGGTGAAGAAGTTCTCCAAGGGCATGACCCAGCGCCTCGGTCTTGCCTGCGCGCTCGTCCACCGGCCGAACGTCCTGCTCCTGGACGAGCCGACGGACGGCGTCGATCCGGTGGGCCGCCGCGAGATCCGGGACATGCTCCAGCACGAGGCGGCCGCGAACGGCACGGCCATCCTGCTCAATTCTCATCTGCTCTCCGAGATCGAGCTGACCTGCAACCGCGTCGCGGTGTTGCGCCGAGGCAAGGTGGCGGTCCAGGGGCGGATCGAGGACCTGACGCGCAAGTCGGCGCAGTACAAAATGGTCGCGGCACCCATCGACGAGCCGCTGCTCGCGGCCTTCCGCGAGACCGGCGCCGCGGTCGAGCGGGTGAACGGCCACCTCGTCCTCTCCGTGCACGACCTGCAGCACCTCAACACGCTGGTCGACCGGGCGCGGGAGGGGGGCGTGATGCTCAGCGAGCTGTCACCGGTCCGCTCCACGCTCGAGGATGTGTTCGTCGATCTCGTCCGGACGGAGGCCGCCCAGTGAAAGTGCTCGCCGCAAACATCGAAGACGTCATGCGCGAGGCGGCCGCCCGCTGGACGCTCATCGCCTACTTCTGCCTCTCCTCGATGTTCATCATCATCTTCGCCTTCGCCGTGAACCTCGACGTGGTCAACGGCGCGCTGGCGGGCGCGAAGCTCTTCGGCAACGAGGTGAACGTCACCGGCGACTACTCCATCGAGAAGATCGTCCTCGGGTTCGAGTCCGGCTTCTCCGGCGTCCTCTACTTCCTCTGCACCTTCCTGGCGATCTTCGCCACGGCGCACCTCGTGCCGCGGATGCAGGAGAAGGGGACGGTCGACCTCTACCTCTCCCGTCCGATCTCGCGCGTGAAGCTGCTCATGTCGCGCTACCTGGCCGGGCTGCTGCTGGCCGGGACGAACATCTTCTATCTCATCGGCTCGATGTGGGTGATCGTGCTCTGGAAGACGCACGTCGTCCACCCGCGGTTCCTCCTGGCGGGCGTCATCATCTTCTTCGTCGTGGCCACCCTGCTGGCGTTCGCCTTCCTGGTCGGCGTCGTGACATCTTCGACCGCGGTCTCGATCATGACCAGCTACGCGGTCTTCTTCTTCGGCTTCATGCTCGTCGGCCACAAGCACTTCGCGGCCGCGGTATCGAAGGAGTGGCAGGCGTGGCTGATCAATGGCCTCTATTGGGTCCTGCCGAAGACGGCGGAGATGTTCGGCGCCGTCGTGTCGTACGTCTCGGACAAGCAACTGCCGCGCGATCTCGCCAACGCGCTCACCCCCACGCCGTTCCTGGCCACCGCGGCCTTCGCCGTCGGCTGCCTCGCTCTCGCTTCCTGGCTGTTCCATCGAAAGGAGTTCTGATCATGAACCGTTCCCTCAAGTCCCTGCTCGTCCTCGCCGCGCTCGTCGCCCTCCCCGCGCTCGCCAAGAACGACGCGCTCTCCCTGATCCCGAACGATGCGGTCTCGGTCGGCGTCGTCCGCCTGGCGGATCTCCGCACCAGCCCGCTCTCCATGACGCTGTTCGAGCAGACCGACAAGTTCGGCGGCAACGGCGAGGGCGACCGCTTTCTCGATGAGGCGGGCCTCGATCCGAAGAAGGACATCGACGTCCTCGTCGTGGCCATGTCCCCCCGCACGAGCCTCGGCTCGGAGCCGGAGGTGCTCGTCGCGGCCGACGGCCGCTTCAACGTCGAGCGCCTGACCAAGGCCCTGCTCGACCGCGGCGCGACGCAGAAGGGCGCCTACCTGCTCCTCCCGCAGGAGACGGACGCCTCCGGCAAGCGCGGCGCGGTGGCCTTCCCGGACAGCCGCCTGGTGCTGATCGGCAGCGAGTCGGCGGTGGCCGAGGCGCTGGCGGCGCGGGCCAACGGCGGCACGACGTTCCTGACCATGAGCGGCCTCGGTCGCGAGGCGTCGCGCATCGAGCCGCGGGCCAGCGCCTGGGCCCTCGTCGACGTGGCCCGCGCGCAGCGCCTGACCGGCGCGGCCAAGGTCCCGCAGAACCACGCCGTCCTCGGCGCGGCCCTCAAGAACGTATCGACCGTCGCTCTCTGGGCCACCGACACCGGCGACGCGCTCAAGCTCGGCGGCCTCGGCCTGGCCCGCGACGAAGAGACGCTGCAGCTCGTCGAGGACACGCTCCGCGGCGCCCTCGCCGCCATGCGCCTCGCCGTCCAGGACAAGGCTCCGGAGATGGTGCCGGTCCTGCGCAAGTTCACCGTGTCGCGCACCGATGAAGCGGTCTCCATCAGCGGCACGATCCCCGCGGCGGAGCTGAAGAAGTTGACGTCGAAGGCGCGGATGCACGCGGAGAAGTAACGCCCCTCAGCCGCCTTCGGCACCTTCTCCCCGCGCAGGCGGGGAGAAGGTTCTTCAGACGAAGCGGCGCAGGTGCTCGCGCCACCACGGCCAGTCGTGGCCGAACTGGCCGGGCCAGATCTCCAGGTAGCTCGGAATCCCCTTCGACGCCAGGAGGCCGGAGAAGTCGCGGTTCTGCTGCACGAGCGAGTCGTGCTCGCCCGTGGCGATGACCCACCCGACGCGGGCCAGCTTGGCCGCCCACTCGCCGGTCATGTTCGGGATGTAAGCCGTGGGGCAGTTGAAGTAGCAGGTCTCGTCCCAGTAGCCGTCCAGGAACGAGTGGATGTCGTACACGCCGGAGAAGCAGATGGCTCGGCTGACGACGTCCGGATAGCGCGCCGCGAAGTTCGCCGCATGGTACGCGCCGAAGCTCGCCCCGTAGACCGCAAGGTCGCCCCGCTGCGCGCGGTTGAAGATGTACGGCACCAGCTCGTGGCGGAGGTAGGCGTCGTACTGCGCGTGCCGCGCGGCGCGGACGGCAGGGTGGACCGACTTGTTGTACCAGCTCTCGTTGTTGACCGCGTCGGCCAGGATGAGCTGCACCTCGCCGTTGTCGACCTTGTCCTCGAGCGAGGCGGCCAGCCCGCGGTCCTCGTTCTCCGAGTACTGCCCGCCGGAGGTCGGAAAAAGCATCACCGGCCGTCCGAACTTGCCGAACCAGAGGAACTCCATGTCCCGGCCCAGGGAGGGGGAGTGCCAGCGGACGTAGTCTCTGTACATGATTTGAATTGAGAATTGAGAATTGAGAATTGAGAATGAAAAACTGAGACGTTTACCCTGTTCTCAATTCTCAATTCTTAATTCTCAATTTGCCGCCGAAGGCGGCATTCTATACGATCCCCCGCCATGCGAAAGAAGCGGATCGGAATTCTGTTCGGGATGGAAGACACGTTTCCCTGGGCCCTGGTCAACGCCATCAATCAGCGCGGGGGGGACCAGGTGGAAGGGTCTCCGGCGGAGATCTCCTTCGTCAAGGACGACGGCGTCTTTCCGTACGACCTGATCCTCGACCGGATCAGCCACGAGGTGCCGTTCTACCGCACCTATCTCAAGTGCGCCGCGGCCAGCGGCTGCAAGGTCGTGAACAACCCCTTCTGGTGGTCGGCCGACGACAAGTTCTTCGACAACTTCGTGGCGCGCGCGGCGGGCGTGGCCGTGCCGCGCACGGTACTCCTGCCGCACAAGCAGTACCCGCCCAACACCGAGGCCAAGTCGTTCCGGAACATGAAATGGGTGAACTGGGACGAAGTCTTCGAATACCTCGGCTGGCCCATCTTCATGAAGCCGGCGTACGGCGGCGGCTGGAAGGACGTGTACAAGGTCCACGACCCGCAGGAGTTCTTCGCCGCCTACGACCAGACGCGCGACCTCACGATGATGGCCCAGGAAGCGATCGAGTTCGAGTCCTACTACCGCTGCTACGTGCTGGGCCGCAAGCGGGTGCGCATCATGATGTACGACCCGAAGCAGCCGCATCACCTCCGCTACGTGGCGAACTACCACACGCCGGAGCAGCTCGAGCGGCGCATCCATCGCGATGCCGTGGCGCTCTGCGAGGGCCTCGGCTACGACATGAACACCGTGGAGTTCGCCGTGCGCGGCGGCATCCCGTACGCCATCGACTTCATGAACTGCGCGCCGGACGCCGACCTGCACTCGGTCGGGCAGGAGAACTTCGACTGGATGGTGGAGAACATGGCCGACACGCTGATCGAGATCGTCACCGGCGGGAAGGCGCTGGAGCTGACCGGCAACTGGCCGTCGGTGCTGAATACCGCCAAGGACCCGAGCCAGCCGCTGGCATAATGCGGCCATGCCTCCACAACCATCCTTCACGCTCGGCATCGAGGAAGAGTTCCAGGTCATCGATCCGGAGTCGCGCGAGCTCAAGTCGCACATCGCCGAGCTCTTCGCGGAGGGCGAGAAGCGGCTGAAGGAAGAGATCAAGCGGGAGATGCACGACCCGGTCATCGAGGTCGGCACTCCCATCTGCCGCGACATCGGCGAGGCGCGGCGGGAGGTGACGCGGCTGCGGGGGGAGATCTCCCGCCTCCTGCGCGAGAACGGGCTGCGCATCGCCGCGGCGGGGACGCATCCGATCTCCCACTGGTCGAACGTGCCGATGACGCCCGCCGCGCGCTACGACCAGATCCTGTACGACCTGCAGATGGTGGCCCGGGCCAACCTCATCTTCGGCCTGCACGTGCACGTGGCCATCGAGGACGACGAGACGCGCATCCAGATCATGAACGCGGCTCGCTATTTCCTGCCGCACATCTTCGCCCTCTCCACCAACTCGCCGTTCTGGTGCGGGCACAACACCGGCTGGAAGAGCTACCGGGCCAAGGTCTTCGAGCGCTTCCCCCGCACCGGCCTGCCGGACAGCTTCCGCGGCTGGAGCGAGTACGACGAGTACGTGCAGCTCCTCATCCGCACCCGCTGCATCGACAACGCGAAGAAGATCTGGTGGGACGTGCGCCCCCATCCGTTCTTCCCCACCCTCGAGTACCGCGTCTGCGACGTCCCGCTGCGGGTGGACGAGACGATCTGCTTCGCCGCGCTCTTTCAGGCCGTGACGGTCAAGCTCTACAAGCTCTACGCGCAGAACATGGGCTGGCGGCTCTACCGGAAGTCGCTGCTGAACGAGAACAAGTCGCGCGCGGCGCGCTTCGGCATCGACGGCAAGCTGATCGACTTCGGCCGGCGCGAGGAGGTGCCGTTCGGGCAGCTTCTCGACGAGCTGCTGAGCTTCGTAGACGACGTCGTGGACGAGCTCGGCTCGCGCAAAGAGGTCTACTACGCGCGGGAGATCATGAAGCACCGCACCGGCGCCGACCGCCAGCTGGCCGTCTACGAGGAGACCAAGGATCTGCGCAAGGTCGTGGATTACATCATGGACGAAACCGAGCACGGACTTTAGAAGGATGAATGATGAACGATGAATGATGAACAAAGGCCGCGTCCGGACGGCTCATCCTTCATCATTCATCATTCATCATTCACGATTGGCCCGTCTCTTGATCACGTGACCACCCACATGCACCGCAGAGACATCCACGAACCTCACGAATTCTTCGAGTACCTGCGGTTGGAGGACTCCGTGCCGGAGGCCCGGCGGGACCGCATCGACGTGGCCATCCTGGACATGAACCATGCGTGGCCGAACGTCGGGCACGACTCGCTGGTGCACGCCGTGCTCGAGGCCGCCGAGTCGCTGCGCGGCGAGCTGCGCGATGCGGGCCTGAAGGTGCGCACCCTCTCCTTCGACGTCCGGCGCAGGCTGATGCTGCCCGACGCGCCGAACGGCCGCTACCAGCTCTACATCGGCACCGGCGGTCCGGGCTACCTCGACCCGCGCGAGAACGACGGTGTCCGCGAGTTCTCGCAGGGCATCGCCGAGACCGACGCGTGGGAGGCGCCGCTCTTCCGGCTCTTCGACGACATCGTGCAGCATCCGACCGCGGCGCTGATCGGCATCTGCCATTCGTTCGGCCTGATGTGCCGCTGGTCGGGCGCGGCCCATCCGCGGCTGCGCGAGGCGAAGAGCGAGGGGATGCCGCTGAACACGCTGACGGCAGCGGCCGGCGACCATCCGTGGTTCGCCCGCTTCGCCAGCGAGCTGCCGGACGGGCGCCGCTTCCGCGTCGTCGACAACCGCCTCTTCGACCTCGCCTTCGACGGCGGCAGCTCGACGCCCATCGCATTCGAGAGCGACGGGAGCGACGCCGTCACCACCGCGGAGTTCGCCCGTCTGGGCGACATGCCGCGCGTCTACGGCGTCAACCATCATCCGGAGATCATCGACCGCGAGCACGTCCTGGCCGTGGTCGAGGAGAAGTGGCAGCACGGCGAGGTCTCACGGAAGTGGTACGAGGAGCGGCTGCACACGCTGGAGAACGTGATGAAGGGCGAGAACGTCCGCCAGAGCCGCCTCACGTCGCAGTACATGCTGCTCGCGCCGCTGCGGTTCCACCTGGAGCGGCTGCTGCGCGAGCGGGCCGGCTGATGGACCCGCGCTTCCGGCCGCTCTTCAACGAGCAATTCACGCCCGAGCGCTACGAGTGGTACCAGCGGGAGCTCTCCCGCCGCCTCGACGCGCCATTCGAGTTCCGCCTGGCCGAGTCGCCGTTGTTCCTGCCCGATGACTTCAAGGCGGCGCTCGTCGAAAGCGCGGAGGCGATCGTCGCGCAGCTCGCCGATCCGGCGCGCCTGGAGCAGATGAAGCGCGCCATCCCGGAGCGATGGGACACGCCGGGCATGGACGCGCTGCCGAGCTTCACCCAGGTCGACTTTGCCGTCGTGCGCGACGGCGACCGTTTCGTGCCGAAGCTGATCGAGCTGCAGGGCTTCCCCTCCCTCACCGCCATGCAGCTCGTGCAGCGCGACGTCTGGCGCGAGACGATGCGCGGCATGCGCGGCCTCGACCGCGACTGGTCGTGCTGGTTTTCCGGTTTGGACCGCAACCACTTCCTCGAGCTCGCCCGGCGGACGATCGTCGGCGACCACGATCCGGCGGAAGTCATCCTCATGGACCTCGAGCCGCGAAAGCAGAAGACCTATCCCGACTTCGCGGCGACGAAGCTGCTCTTCGACGTCGACGCCGTCGATCCGACGGAGCTCACGAAGCGCGGCAAGCAGCTCTTCCGGGGCAACACGCGGGTGCGGCGCATCTACAACCGTGTCGTCTTCGACGAGCTGCTCAAGAAAGGGACCGAGCTGCCGTTCGACTACCGCGAGGAGCTGGACGTCGAGTGGGCGCCGCATCCGAACTGGTACTGGACCTGGTCGAAGTACTCGCTGCCGTTCCTCGACCACCCGTCCGTGCCGAAGGCGACGTTCGTCTCCGACCTGAACGGCGTGCCGGACGACTTCGCCTCGCGTTACGTGCTCAAGCCGCTCTTCTCCTTCGCCGGCGGCGGCGTGAACGTCGAGCCGACCGCGGCCGATCTCGACGCCATCCCGGAAGCCGATCGCCACGGGTGGTGCGTGCAGGAGAAGATCGAGTACGCGCCGGCGATGCAGGCCACCGACGGCGGCCCAGGCGTGAAGGTCGAGATCCGGATGATGTTCCTCCGCCCGGACGACGAGTCGCGGCCCATCCTGGCCCAGAACCTCGTCCGCCTCTCCCGCGGCAAGATGCTCGGCGTCGACTTCAACAAGCAGTTCACCTGGGTGGGATCGAGCGTTGCACTCTCCCTGTCATCCTGAGGCGCGCAGACGCCGAAGGATCTCCTCGCGAGCTCCGGGAGATCCTTCGCTGCGCTCAGGATGACAGCGAAGCCATGACCGCCGAGGCTTACATCCCACCCCGCCCGTCGCTGCCGAAGCTGCGTGACGCGGCGGCGGAGTGCAAGGCCTGCCACCTCTGGAAGATCGGCACGCAGACGGTGTTCGGGGAGGGGCCGTCGAAAGCCGTCGTGATGCTCATCGGCGAGCAGCCGGGCGACAAGGAAGACCTCGCCGGGAAGCCGTTCGTCGGGCCGTCCGGGGCGCTGCTGGACAAGGCGCTCGAAGAGGCTGGCATCGACCGGAAGCAGGTTTACGTCACGAACGTCGTGAAGCACTTCAAGTGGGAGCCGCGCGGCAAGCGCCGCATCCACAAGAAGCCGAACGGCGAGGAGATCACCGCCTGCCGCCCCTGGCTCGACGCCGAGCTCCGCCTGGTCAAGCCCCGCGCGATCGTCTGCCTCGGCGCTACCGCCGCGCAGGCGGTGATCGGACCGAAGTTCAAGGTCTCGGTCCAGCGCGGCCAGCGGGTCGTCTCCGACCTGGCCGAATACGTGACCGCCACCGTCCATCCATCATCGATCCTGCGCGCGCCGACGGACGAGGCGCGGCGCGAGGAGCGGGCGCGCTTCGTCGAAGACCTCAAGAAGATCAAAGCGGTGTTGTGAGCGGTCAGAGCAGCGGCGCCGGCTCGTTCTCCCGGTACTGGCGCAGATCATCCGCCGCCTCTGCCGCGAGGTCGCGCAAACCCATCTTCGCGTAGCAGGAGACGCGCAGGCGGAGGAACTCCTCGCGCCAGAGCGGATGCGGCTCGAACGAGCGCAGCTCCTCGAGCGTGCGCATGCCGCAGCCGCCCTCCGCATGCGCGGCGGCGAGGGCGCGCGCGGAGCGGCGCCGGGCGCGCATCTGTCCCGCGGCGAACTCCTGCCCGAGGACGTCGTAGACGCGGGACGCGGCATTGCGGTCGCGCCTCGCGATGTCCTCCGCGTCGGCCAGCGCGCGGGTCATCACCGCCGGCAGCGGCCACGGGTTCTTTCGATATCCGCGGAACGCGCGCTCCAGCAGGGCCAACGCCTCCGGTCCGCGGTCCTGCATCAGGCGGAGGTGAGCGGCGATCGCGTCCGCCTCCGGCTGCGGCAAGCCGTCCACGAAGCGCAGCGCATCGTCGCTGCCTGTCGATGCGAGCGCCATCGCCACATGCGCCCGCTCGTAGCTGTTGGACGGGATCCACGGCCGCTCGCGGAACATCTGCGCGGCGCCGCCGAAGTCGCCCCGCTCCGCGCGGTATGCGAAGCCGCTCCGATATTGCGCCTCCGGGGTCGTGACGCGGGAGAGCGCGACGTATCCGGCGATCGTCGCCCGCTGCAGCTCCACGTCGCTCCAATCGACGATTCCGTGCACATGTGCCGGCTGGGCCGCGCCTCCGCGCACCGCGAGATCGATCAGATCGCCGGCATTGAAGCCGACCACGCCGCCCACCGTCCGCCCGAACCCGAACTCGACCACCGGCCGGTCGTCCGTGTTCAGCGCCTCCGCCGCGGACGCCATCGCCGCGGTCAGCTTCTCCGACGCGGCGAAGTGTGCGAGCAGCCCTTCCAGCGACTCCGTGCGCCAGGCGTAGTGCATCCCGCTGCGGTAGGGTTCGGCAGCCAGGCGGGCGCGCATCCGGTCCGCGTCATAAACGATCGGCTCCCGCGAGGCGACGAGCACCAGGTCGCCGGACGACGTGATCCACGTCTCGGCATGCGGAAAGACGGAAGCGACGGTGGCGTAGATGGAGTGCAGCGTCGCGGCGTCGACGGCGTAGGTCTGCATCCACTGCACGAAGATGCCGCCGCGGTTCATCCGCTGCACGGCCGACTGGTAGTACTCGCGCGTGAAGAGGCTGGCCACGCCGGCCCGGAACGGATTGGAGGGCTCGGAGAAGATGACGTCGTAGCGGTGCGGCGTGGTGAGCAAGAACTCGCGTCCGTCGGCGATGGAGTTGTGCACGCGCCTGTTGGCCAGCACGTCGAGATTGACCGTCTCGTAGTAGCGCGCCGCGTCGAGCACGGCCGGCTCGAGCTCCACGCAATCGACGCGCTCCATGGTGGGGATGGCCGCCAGCCAGCCGGCTGTCGTCCCCGTGCCGAGGCCGATGACCAGGGCGCTGCGCGGATGGGGATGCACGACGGCGCCGAGCAGACCGCTCATCACCTGCGTGCCTGCGTCGTTGCGGGCGCTGCCGTCCGATTTGCCGTTCACGATCAGGCCGAGATCGTCGTCGTCGATCAGGGCGATGCTGCTCTCCCGCCCTTCCGCCTCGAAGATCATCGCCCGGCGCACGCGCGAGAGCCACTCGTGCAGCTCGTTGCGCGAGGTTGACAGCGGCATGCGCCCCACGCCGATGCCCGAGTGGCGCCAGGCGGGTGTCGGCCCCTGTGCCGCGACTGCCGCAACGGCGATGACGGCGAAGACCAGCGAGACGCCGCTCATCGCGAGCTGCTTCGAGCGGATGGCCACCGCCGCGGCGCCGGCCCCGAGCAGCGCGAGCGCGATGGCCACGAGGCGCCAGCAGCCGGGGGCGGTGAGAAGCGGCAGCAGGCCGAAGCCGCCGGCCAGCGACCCGGCGATGGCTCCCGCGGTGTTCCAGGCGTAGGCCATGCCGACGTGACGGCCGACGGCCTCGCGTCCGCGGCCGAGGAGCGAGACGAGGAGCGGGAACTGGATGCCGGAGATGAACGCCGCGGGGAAGACGATGATGAAGGTGAGGAGCGTCCAGGCCAGCACGTACCCGCCGAAGCCGACGTTGCCGATCGGGCGCAGCAGGTTGGCCAGGACGGCGAGCCGGTCGCCGAGCGCGAACGGAATGGCCACGAAGACCGCTTCGAGGGTGCAGGTCAGGGCAAAGCCGGCGACGGTGCCGGGATGCCGATCATCTCGCATCGCGTACGCCACCCCGCCCAGGCCGATGCCGAGCAGGGCGACGGCCAGGATCAGGCCGAACATGAAGGTCGTGCCGCCGAGGAGAGGCGAGAGCATCCGGTACCAGACGATCTCCATCAGGAGGAAGACGAAGCCGACGATGGCGGCGGCGATGAGGACGAGGCGGGGGGACACATCGAGAACGCTCGCCCCCCGTGCGGGGAGAGGGTGGCGCGGAGCGCCGGGTGAGGGGTCGTCCTCATCCGCCCTTCGGGCATCTTCTCCCCATTCGGCGGGGAGAAGGGTCTCGGCCCGCCCCACCGCGCGGGCGGTCAGGCCCACCAGCACGTTGATCAGCGCGGCGATCCAGAGCGTCTGGCGTGTGCCGAACGTCTCCAGAAAGTAGAAGGTTGACAGGAGCGTCCCGGTCACGGCGCCGAGGGTGTTCGCGCCGTAGAGGATGGCCAGGCGGCGCCGGCCGGCATCGTCATTCGATTCCACGGCCCGCGCAGCGGCGGGGAGCGTGCCGCCCATCAGCACCGTCGGCACGCCGAGGACGATCGCGGCCAGTGCGAGGCGGACGACCGTGGCGAACGGCACGCCGAGGCTCACCGAGCCGCCGGTCGCGATGTACGCGGCGCGGGCGAGCCAGAGCAGGAGCGGCGTCAGCGCCGCCGAGACGGCGATCGCGATCTCCAGCACGCCGTAGAACGCGAGCGGCTGGCGGGCGGCGTCGGCGCGCTTGCCGAGGAGCGCGCTGCCGGCGCCGAGGCCTGCCATGAAGATGGCCAGCACGGCGGCCGTGGCGAACGTCGAGGCGCCGAAGATCAGCCGGAACTCGCGCATCCACGCCGTCTGGTAGACCAGCGCGCACATTCCGGAGCAGAAGAGGAACGCGGCGACGCGGGGTGTTGTTGTCATGAAGCAGGGCGAGGATACACATCGCCTCGCTACGATCTGTAGAGTTTTCTGACCGTTCTACCCTGAGCAGGCATCGTTTCTTGACGCCCGAAAAATCGACGGCGTACACTCCTCTCCACCACTCGAATGTCCGCGTCGATCGACCTTTTTCCTCGCCTCTCCTGCGGCGTCGACCCTCACCGGACACCTCTCTCAACCAGCACCAGAGCAATGAAGGAGCAGGCAGAATGGCCACAGTAACGAATGAGAAATTGAAAGCCGCGGAGACCGCGCTGACGCAGATCGAGCGTCAGTTCGGCAAGGGCTCGATCATGCGCCTCGGCGCGAAAGAGTTCGCCGCCATCAGCTCGATCTCCACCGGCTCGATCGGCGTCGACGCGGCCCTGGGCGTGGGCGGCGTCCCCCGCGGGCGCATCGTGGAGATCTTCGGACCGGAGTCGTCGGGCAAGACGACTCTTTCCCTGCACGTGATCGCCGAGGCCCAGCGCGTCGGCGGCCTGGCGGCGTTCATCGACGCCGAGCATGCCCTCGACGCCGAATACGCCCGCAAGCTCGGCGTGGACGTCGACAACCTCCTCGTCTCCCAGCCGGACAGCGGCGAACAGGCGCTGGAGATCGCCGAGGTGCTCGTCCGCTCGGGCGCCATCGACGTGATCGTCATCGACTCCGTCGCCGCCCTCGTGCCGCGCGCGGAGCTCGAAGGCGAGATGGGCGACAGCCACGTCGGACTCCAGGCGCGCCTCATGTCCCAGGCCCTGCGCAAGCTGACCGGCATCGTGGCCAAGTCGCGCACGTGCATGATCTTCATCAACCAGATCCGCGAAAAGATCGGCGTGATGTTCGGCAACCCCGAGACCACCACCGGCGGCCGGGCCCTCAAGTTCTACTCTTCCGTGCGCATCGACATCCGCCGCACGAACCAGATCAAGGAAGGGGAAGAGGTCGTCGGCTCGCGCGTGAAGGTGAAGGTGGTCAAGAACAAGTGCGCCGCGCCGTTCCGGCAGGCGGAGTTCGACGTAGGGTACGGCGAGGGGATCTCGAAGACGGGCGAGCTGATCGACATCGGCATCGAGCACAAGATCGTCGAGAAGTCCGGCTCCTGGTTCTCCTACGGCGACACACGCCTCGGCCAAGGCCGGGAGAACGCGAAGATGTTCATCAAGGAGAACGCCGACCTCTTCAGCGAGATCGAAGGGAAGGTCCGCCGCGCACTCGGCATCAACGTGCACGACCTGACGGTGATCGAAGGCGGAGGCGGCGAGGCCCAGCCGAAGCCGACCAAGGCCTCGAGGTAACCGAATGTAGGGCCGGCTCTCCAGCCGGCCCCATGTGTGTATGCGCCTCGATCAGGCGGTCGCCGCCCGCTATCCGGAGGTCTCCCGCCGCAAAGCCCGCGAGCTGATCGCCGCCCGCCGGGTGCTGGTGAACGACCGCCCGGTGGCCATCGCCTCGCGGGAGGTTTCTGATGAGGACCGCGTCGCGCTCGTTGCCGACTTCGACCTCGCCGTGCTGCGCGAGACGGCCGATTGGATCGCGGTCGACAAGCCATCCGGCATGCCCACCCAACCGGCGCGCGACCGCGAGCAGCGCTCGCTCGAAGAACTGATGCGCGTCCGCTTCGGCCGGATCTATCTCGTGCACCGCCTCGACACCGGCACGAGCGGCGTGGTGTTGTTCGCCCGTACGCAGCCGGAGGCGGCGCGGCTCTCGCAACTGTTCGCCGCCGGGGCCATGCGCAAGCTCTACGTGGCGCTCGTCGAGCCGCCCCTCGCCTCGCCGATGACGATCGAGACGCCGATCGAGGGGAAGGACGCGTTGACCTTCGTTCAGCCGCGCGACGGCAACCGCGTGGAGGTGGAGATCCGCACCGGCCGGACGCACCAGATCCGCATCCATCTGTCGTCGATCGGCCACCCGGTGGTGGGCGATCGCCGCTACGGCGGCCGTCCGGCGCCGCGGCTGATGCTCCATGCGTGGAGGATCGAGCACGAGTCGATGGGCGTCGTCGAGGCGCCCGTTCCGCGTGTCATCCTGAGCCCCGCAGAGGGCGAAGGATCTCCTGGCAAGCAATGAGGAGATCCTTCGTCGTCTTCGCCACTCAGGATGACACGTGAGGCGCCCTCCCCCTTTGGGTAGCCTCGTCACCGAACCCTTTGCGATAGCATCCGCCGCCATGGAACCGGTGACGATCCACGCGACGACCGTCATCTGCGTCCGGCGCGACGGGCAGGTGGCCCTCGCCGGCGACGGGCAGGTGACGGTCGGCAACACGGTGATGAAGCATGGCGCGGCGAAGGTCCGCCGCCTCTACCATGACAAGATCCTGGCCGGCTTCGCCGGCTCCGCGGCCGACGCCTTCGCCCTCTTCTCCCGCTTCGAGGCGAAGCTGGAGGAGTACCGCGGCAACATGGAGCGGGCGGTCGTCGAGCTGGCCAAGGATTGGCGAATGGACAAGTACCTGCGCCAGCTTCAGGCGATGCTCATCGTAGCCAACAACGAAAAGGCGTACCTCATCAGCGGCACCGGGGACCTCATCCAGCCGGACGACGGCATCCTGGCCATCGGCTCCGGCGGGCCGTACGCTCTAGCCGCGGCGCGGGCGCTCATCCAGCACACCGACAAGAGCGCGGTCGACATCGCCAAGGAAGCGATGCACATCGCGGCCTCCATCTGCATCTACACGAACGACAACATCACGGTCGAGAGTCTCTGATGGTCATCCACCTTCCGGGCAATACAGAAGAAGTGTCGGCCGAGCGGCTCACGCCGAAGGAAATCGTGCGCGAGCTCGACAAGTACATCGTCGGGCAGCGCAATGCGAAGCGGGCGGTGGCCATCGCCCTGCGCAACCGCTGGCGGCGGCAGCAGCTCCCGGCCGAGATGCGCGAGGAGATCGCGCCGAAAAACATCATCATGATCGGCCCCACCGGCGTGGGGAAGACGGAGATCGCCCGCCGCCTGGCGAAGCTCACCCGCTCGCCGTTCCTCAAGATCGAGGCCTCGAAGTTCACGGAGGTCGGCTACGTCGGGCGCGACGTGGAGTCGATCGTGCGCGACCTGACGGAGATCGGCGTGAAGCTCGTGCGCGACGAGAAGAACCGCGCCGTGCGCGAGGCCGCCGCGCGCAACGCGCGGGAGCGGATCCTCGACATCCTCCTGCCCGACTCGCGGCGCGCGTCCGCCCGCCCGGCGTTCGTCGCGCCGCCGGCCGCCGAGACGGAGTCATCCGGCGAGACGCGGGAGAAGCTCGGTCGCTGGCTGGATGAAGGCCGGCTCGAGGAGCGGGAGATCGAGGTGGAGGTCAAGGAGCAGGGCTTCCCGTCGTTCGAGATCTTCACGCCGCAGGGCGTGGAGGAGATGGGCATCAACGTGAAGGACATGTTGCCCGGCATCTTCGGCGGCAAGACGCGGCGGAAGATGATGCGCATCGGCGACGCCCGCGAGCTGATCGTGGCGGAGGAGGCGGAGAAGCTCGTCGACCAGCAGAACGTGGCTCGCGAGGCCATCGAGCGCGTCGAGCAGAGCGGCATGGTCTTCCTCGACGAGATTGACAAGATCGCCGGCCGCCAGTCCGCCGCGAGCGGCCCGGACGTCTCGCGCGAAGGCGTCCAGCGCGACCTCCTCCCGATCGTGGAAGGCACGACCGTGAACACGAAGTACGGGATGGTGAAGACCGACCACATCCTCTTCATCGCCGCCGGCGCGTTCCACGTAGCGAAACCGTCCGACCTCATCCCCGAGCTGCAGGGCCGCTTCCCCATCCGCGTGGAGCTGGAGTCGCTCACCGAGGAAGATTTCGTGCGCATCCTTCGCGAGCCGAAGAACGCCCTGACCACCCAATACACCGCCCTCCTCGGCACGGAAGGCGTCGCCCTGGCGTTCGAGGAGGACGCCATGCGCGAGATCGCCCGCTTCGCGGCGGTGGTGAACGACAAGACCGAGAATATCGGCGCCCGCCGCCTGCACACCATCCTCGAGCGCCTTCTGGACGAGCTGTCGTTCGAAGCCAGCGACATGAACGGCCAGACCGTGACCGTCGACGCCGCCTACGTGCAGCGCGTGCTCGCGGACGTGGTGAAGGATGAGGATTTGTCGCGGTACGTGCTGTGAGGGAACGTATAGTTGCCACTTATCGGTAGCTTGCCGTCAATGCATTATTGGCGCACAATGGCCCGAATGACGAAGCTGCAGACGATCATCGAGCACCTCGGCAAGAACGACTGCGCGCCCGACAAGTGTCAATACATCCTCTTCCGCAATACCAGGACGGGAGATACGGTGCCGGTTCCGACCGACCCCGTTCTGGACGATCTGATGGTGCGGGCGATCTGCGACCGGCTCGATATTCCCTATCCGAAGCGTCTCACCCCCCGTAGAGGTGCGTCTCGCGGTGCAGCACGCGGGCGCGCCCGAAAGTCTGCTGATTGAGCGCATCGTTCGCGGCGAGGACCAAGCCGATCGCCTGGTCGAGCTTTCGCCGTGCTTCTTCAATGGTGCGGCCCTGCGCGTGCGCTCCGGGAAGCTCTTTGATGTAGGCAATCACGAACCCGTCATCGCCTTCCACATAGACCGCGTTGAATGGGAACATTTCCTTCATCGCTGCGGTGCGCATTATACCGCACCTAACCCGAGGTAAACCCTCGGCTTACGCCTCGCGCACAAAATGACACCATCGGTCAGCTCACCGTCTTCTGGAACGCGCGTGCGCTCAATGCGATCAGCACCGTGGAGATCGCCAGGAGGGCGACTACCGGCTGCCAGAGATCCGAGAACGACGCGCCGCGGATGACGATGCCGCGGGCGATCTTGATGAAGTGCGTCGCGGGCAGGAGGTGGGCGAAGACCCGCAGCGGGGCGGGGAGGGCGGAGAGGGGGAAGACGTAGCCCGAGAGCAGCACCGACGGCAGCATGATGCCCATCGCCTTCTGCATCGCTTCCATCTGCGACGTCGAGCGGGAGGAGATCAGCAGGCCGAACGAAAGCAGGGCGAGCAGGTAGACCGATGACAGCAAAAGGAGCAGGGTCAGGCTGCCGTGGATCGGGACGCGGAAGCCGACGCGCATCAGGATCAGCACGATCAGGAGCTCCACGTAGGCGAGGCCGAGATACGGAATGATCTTGCCCAGGACGACGGCGAGCGGCGAGACAGGGGTGACCATGAGCTGCTCGAGCGTCCCGCGCTCGCGCTCCTTCACGATGGCGAACGCCGAGAGGATCGTGCCGGAGAACGCCAGGAGGATGGCGATGAGGCCGGGGATGAGCAGGTTCGCGCTGCGCATGTCGGGATTGAAGAGCATCACCGGGTGAACCTCGATGGGCGGCTGCACGTTCGACTGCTGGATGAGCCGCTGCAGGCCTTCGTTGAACACCACGCCGTTCGCGGCGGCGAGTGCCTGGTTGGCGACGGTCGAGTCGGAGCCGTCGATGACCACCAGCACGTCGGCGCGGCGGCCGGCGGCGAGGTTGCGCGCGTAGTCGGGCGGGATCTCGACGCCGACCTGCGCCCGGCCGGCGACGATCGCCTGCTGCAGCTCGCCGCGGGAGCGCGCCTCGCCCACCACCTTCAGGTACCCGGTCGACTCCATCTCCGCGGCGAGGCGCCGGCTCTCCTGCGAGCGGCTCAGGTCGAAGATCATGGTCGGGATGTTCTTCGCGTTCATGTCGATGACGCCGAAGAGGATCAGCTCGAAGACGGGAATGAGGAGGGCGAAGAAGACGGTGGCGCGGTCGCGCGCCATCTGCGTCAGCTCCTTGCGCAGCACGGCCCAGAACCCACTCATGACATCACCTCCACGCGCGCGGCTTCCACTTCCTTGCCCCGCGTCTCCGTGAGTCGAACGAAGACGTCCTCCAGCGACGGCTCGATCTCGCTGACCGTGACCTGCCCGAGACCGACGCGCTCCAGGTCTTGCTCGACCTGGTCGTTGCCGACGTTCGCGTCGATCAGCAGATGCAGAGCAGTGCCGAAGATCGTCGCCGCGCGGACGTAGGGCAGCTCGCGGGCGGACTTCATCAGCGCCGCAACCCCTTCCGTCGCCTCCGCCTGCACGCGCCGCGTCCCCTCCGGCGTCACCTCCGGCAGGCGCTTGAGCTGATCGGGATGGCCGCTGACGATCAACTTCGAGAGATAGAGATACGCCACGGTGCCGCAGCGCTCCGCCTCGTCCATGTAGTGCGTGGTGACGAACATCGTGACGTCGTTCGCGGCCAGGCCGAAGAGGAGGTCCCAAAGCTCGCGGCGCGCGACCGGATCGATGCCCGCCGTCGGCTCGTCGAGGAAGAGCACGCGCGGCTGATGCATGAGCGCCGCGGCGAGGGCGAGGCGCTGCTTCCATCCGCCGGAGAGCTTGCCCGCCAGGCGGGCGCGGTACGGGCCGATGTGCGTAAGGTCGATGGCCCACTCCTTCCGCTGCTTCCGCTCCTCGCCGCGCAGGCGGTAGATGGAGCTGAAGAAGTCGAGGTTCTCATCGACGGTCAGGTCGCGATAGAGCGAGAAGGCCTGGGAGACGTAGCCGATGTGTTGCCGCACGAGCTCGCCCTGGCTGGCCACATCGAGGCCGTCGACGCTGGCCCGGCCCGCGGTCGGAGCGAGGAGGCCGCACAGAATGCGGATGAGGGTCGACTTACCGGATCCGTTCGGGCCGAGGAGACCGAAGATCTCGCCGCGCGGGACCTGGAGCGTGACGTCATCGAGCGCGCGGAACTTGCCGAAGTCCTTCGTCACGCCCTGAACGTCGATGCCGATCTCGGCGCTCATGAGTCGGCCCGTCCCTTCACGCCGAGGTCGACTTCCGTGGCCATGCCGGCCTTGAGGCGCGGGCTCGGATCGACGAGCACCTTCACGCCGAAGACCTGCTCGACGCGTTGTGCCCGCGTCTGCACATTGCGCGGCGTGTACTCGGCCTGGCTGCTGACGGCGACCACGCGGCCGGGGAACCAGTCGTTGGGATACGTATCGACGCGCACGCGCACCGGCATCCCGACGCGCACCAGCCCGAGGAGCGTTTCGGGGACGAAGACGCGGACCCAGAGCTGATCGTTCTCCAGGATCTCGGCCACGGTCTCGTTCGGCTTCACCAGGTCGCCGGGACGCATCGGATAGGACTGCACGATCCCGGCGACGGGCGAGGTGACGGTGGTTTCGGTGCGCTGCTTCAGGAGCGTGTCGAGGCGGCGCTGCTGCTGCTCGACCTGCGCCCGGGCGGCAGCGATGTCCTCCGCGCGCGAGCCCTTCTGCAGGATGCGCAGGTCCTCGTTCGCCGTCTTCGCTTTGGTGGCGGCGTCCTCGTAGAGCTGCTTGGCCACGATGCCGTACTGGTAGAGCGACAGCATGCGCCGGCGCTCGCGCTCGTTGTTCGCGGCGATCTCCGCCGCCTTGGCGATCTCCTCCGGTCGCGGACCGGCGAGCGTCTTGGCCAGTTGCGCGCGCGCCGTCTCGATGGCCGCCTGCTGCTCGGACAGCTGGCGGTCGATGGTGTCGGTCTCGAGGGTCAGCAGGAGCTGGCCGGGGACTACCGGGCGGCCTTCATCGGCGAGGACGCGGGTCACGCGGCCGCCGACGAGCGACCCGACGTTTACCGTCCGCGCCTCGAGCGTCCCGGCCAGGACGAGCTGCTTCGGCCGCCGCGCCTGGCGCATGTACAGCAGGCCCGCGACGGCGCCGGCCGCGATCACGATCACGACCGCGATCTTCTTGACGATCGGTTGCACAAATACCTCCGTGGCTCCAGAGATCGAGGAGCGCGTCGATGTAGTCCGGCAGCGGATGGACCGGCTGCA
>DATEOX010000016.1:0-6492 GCA_035273585.1 Thermoanaerobaculia bacterium | reverse complement strand
TTCCGCGTACCGAAGCCGGAGCGGCGCGGCGGTTGCCGCCGAGGAGTTGCGAAGCCACGACTGGCGAACTGCAACCGCCGTGACGCCGTCACGCTCGCGACAAGGCAGGCAGCTCGGCTGCCGGGCCGAAGCCGGGCCGTGCCAGCTTCACACCAAAGTTGGGCAGCGTTGGATGCTACGAGATGCCCTTGCGCAACTCCTCGTCCGTTACGCGGATTCGAGAGAAACGATGTTGATGATGATGTGGATCGGCCGCGACCCACTCGACGTACAGTGTATTCCCGACTATCGGCCATTGTAATCGAGCGAACCAAATATCGTCGAAGACGCGAAACGGCAATGGATATTGCGGTTCTGGATTCAGGAGACCGCGAATCGTGCAACCGTCTCCATGGATTGCCACAAAGAGCGTGGCCGAAAACGTATGACGGAACGTCTCGATCCCGCTGGACTGTCGACCTTGCCTGACATGCGCGGCATCTTTCAAGTTCGTCGACATGTACGTCTCGCCGACTGGCCCGGTCGGGCCGACAGGTACGGTAATCTGACTTTGCCCGGTCAACAGTTCCGGAATCGCCGCGGAAAACAGCATATCGGCGGCCGGATGACTCGATCCAATCGCGAGAACTCGCACCCCTGAGTACCGGGACGCTTGTGCACCCTTGCTCGAGATGCGACCTCGGAGTGTCGCCACGGTGGCTTCCAAGTCTACGTAGCCTCCCCCGCCGTCTTCCAATTCGGCTTCGATACCTGATCTTTCAGAAACAGTGTTGTCGCGGAGTGCGGTCGCCTCAACGGAGAATCGCTGATCGTAGTAACTGCACTCGAAGTCGTTTCCACCGGCGCTAGGATCCCTCGAGCAGCCTAGGATTGAGCGACCGAGCTCTGAGAAACTCGAACACGACCGCTTCTGTCTGCGCGGCTTCAGGAGTTGCGTTCAGGCGATGGTCAAATAAACGGAGGGCGACAGAGCCGGTTGAGCCGACGCAGCGAAGCTCCAAATACGACCGGTACGACGACACAAGATCGGCGAATGTCACCATCACGATTAGCGTAGCAGAGGTTGCTCGACTCTTCGGGTTTTCGTCTGCCCAACGTCCTTGGTGTAAGCTGCACGGCCGGTTCCGCGTGCCGAAGCCAGAGCGGCGCGGCGGTTGCCGCCGAGGAGTTGCAAAGCCACGACTGGCGAACTGCAACCGCCGTGACGCCGTCACGCTGACGACAAGGCAGGCAGCTCGGCTGCCGGGCCGAAGCCGGGCCGTGCCAGCTTCACACCAAAGTTAGCCGGCACCACTCAAAACGCTGATACTTAGCGGCGATGACTGATCCCAACAAAGCGCATCGGCGGCCAAACACGCAGGCGTATCTTCGGCTGCGGGAGCAGACGCAGGTCCTCTTCGATTTCGCCGTTCTGGTCGCACACGCCGTACCCACATTGGATGAGCAACTCGCCTGCGTGCAGCAGCAGACGAGGACTGCTCTACCTACGCCCGATCACTTCATCGCTGGAACGACGTCGGTTGCCCAGTTGCAGC
The DNA here is from genome assembly GCA_035273585.1 of Thermoanaerobaculia bacterium. Classification (GTDB taxonomy): domain Bacteria; phylum Acidobacteriota; class Thermoanaerobaculia; order Gp7-AA8; family Gp7-AA8; genus JAFAVZ01. The sequence continues at coordinate 4,957 of DATEOX010000016.1, read as the reverse complement.
AGTCCGCTGGAGGTTATTTGCCTCAACTCGCCGCGTACACGTTGCTCGGAGCGTTCAGCTTTTTTGAAGCATTTGTTTCTGACGCGATTGAAGAGATGTTCTTGTTTCACGGTGGCGTCGATGAGATGTGCCGGCGCGCCGATGCACGCGATGCAGCCTCCCTGAGGGAACGGGCCGACTTCGAGACGCATAAGCGATGGCTTCACACGAATCGACCCGATCGCGCGGAGAAGTCTCGAAAGCACGCTCATGCGCTCACTGTGAAAGGCTACCGATTTCCAAGTGAACTATTCTCTGGGTACGGCTTACGGATGCTTGCCGACAAGCTCAAACGGCTCCGTTCCGTAGATATCCCTACTCTGCTTACCGAAGGGCTCCACATGCCGGTGCCCAGTGCTCAAGTGCAGAGGTTCCACGATATCCGTAAGCGTCGCAACAAGGTGGCTCATGGCGAAGCTGTGAAACTGACGCTTCGCGTGGTCTCGCAGGACAACCAGACGCTGCGCCAGCTTGCGTACGATGTGGACCGTCACTTGAACTCGTACTTCATGATCTCCGAAAAGTATGTTTAGTGTTCCGGCTAACTATAGATTCGGCAGCCGCCATCCGGCAGGGATACGCAGCGGCGAAGTGGCATTGCGGCTCGGTGCCTCATAGCAGCATAACCGCGGATAGATGGCGGCAGATATATGCCAGGGCACCTTCGGGCCCCCCCACCGCCCCCCGCCGCCCGACGCGGCGTTCGCCGCGCGGCTGAGCGGACGCGCGCCCTCGGCGCCCCTACCGCCGGTACTTTTTCACCGCCTGATCCAGCGTCAGGCCCTTGAAGAACTTCTCCTTCGTGTACCCGCTGCCGTCGAACGCGTAGACCGTCACGCCGGCGGGCTCCTCGAGGAAGAAGCGGGTGCCGAGGGCCTGGGCTTTGAGGGTGATCTTCGTCTTGCCGGCGCCGCAAAGGGAGGCGAGGAACATCGCGTTGTTGTGGGTGATCGACGGCGGGGCTACCGGTTTGGGCGGCGCGGCAACGAGAGGGAGGGCGGCGGAGAGGAGGAAGAGGGCGAGCGCGACTGCGGACTTCATGGCAGGATTGTACGGCGATGCGATTCCTGACGGATGGTCCTGATGATGCCCGGCGGACGCTCATCCTCGCCCATGGGGCGGGGGGTGGGATGAAGACCGCCTTCCTCGATGCGATGGCCAAAGGTTTGGGGGCGCGGGGCATCCGTGTCGTCCGCTTCGAGTTCCCCTACATGGAGGCGGGACGGAAGGCGCCGGACCGCGAGCCGGTGCTGCTCGATGCCTGGCGCGAGGCCGTCAGCCAGACGGGCGACGCCAAGGAGCTGGCCATCGGCGGCAAGTCGATGGGCGGGCGGATGGCGAGCATGGTCGCGGACGAGCTCGGCGTCCGGCGGCTCCTCTGCCTCGGCTATCCGTTCCATCCGCCGGGCAACCGGGAGAAGCTGCGCACCAAGCACCTGGAAGAGCTGCGCACGAAGACCCTCATCATCCAGGGGACGCGCGACCAGTTCGGTACGCGGGAGGACGTCGAGGGCTACCGGCTCTCCAAAGCCATCCGCATCGAGTGGCTGGAGGGGGCCGATCATTCCTATCGTCCGAAAGAAAAGGAAAACATCGCCCGAGCCGTCGATCTGGCCGCGTCCTTTCTGGACTAGCCTGGTGCCGAAGTTGCTGGTATAAGTCCGTAAGTGCGCAGACGTGCTCTGGTCGTCGAGGACGACACCGCCACTCGCGAGCTTCTTCGCCACCTTCTGGACGGCGAAGGATGCGAGGTCGACCTCGCTCCTGATGGAGAGAAGGCCATCGGCCTGCTGGCGAACTTCGAGTACGACCTCGTGCTGCTGGACATCGTCCTGCCGCGCATCAGCGGCGCGGACGTGATGGAGCACCTGCTCTGCACCAAGCCGCGCGTCCTGGAGAAGATCATCGTCGTCACCGGCCTCGGGCTGGCCGAAGTGCGCAAGCTCTTCCCGACCGTGACCACCGTCCTGGGGAAGCCGGTGATTCCGAACCGGCTGCTCTCGATGATCCGCGAGCGCGACACGAAGAGCGAGCGGCGGACGGCATAGCGCCTACAGCGGCTCCACCGTCGCCCCGATGATGAACCCGTTGAAGTTCTGGTTGTCGCGGATGGCCTGCACGGAAAAGCTGGGGAGCGTCTCCATGCGGCTCAGCGTGCGATAGAGCTTCTGGTACGCGACGCTCTGCGACTCCACCGCCTCCGCCGTCAACGGCACGGCCAGGCCATAGCGCTCGGCCGCGACGTCATCGAGTTGGATGGGGCGGCGGACTTCCTCCGACACCGGGTCCCACTCGCCGACGAGGATCACCGGCGCGACGTCGGAGCGGGACTGGCAGACGACGAGATCCGCGGAGCCGACGTCCGACTCCTTCGAGGGCGACTCGGCGGCCATACTCGCCGCGGCCGACCGGTGGCGCTCGCGCTGGAGCAGTTGCAGCAGCGGCTTGGCCTCATCGACGAGCGAGACCTCCGCCTCGTCCGGCGTGAGGCGCACTACCTCGCCCACTTCCGTGCTCCCGATGCCCTTCAGCGATACCGACCCGAGGATGCGGATGCCGATGTACGTGCCGGTCTCCGTCGTCGACGGCATGCCGACGTAGCTCGCCCACTTCGTGCTCAGGCGGTAGACGCGCTGATTGTCCTCGATCAGCTCCGTGGAGAGCTGCTTGAGGAAGGGGATGGAGACGACGATCCCCTCGTTCATCAGGTGCCCGTTCTCATTGACGTACGCGTAGAACTCGCGCTGCACGTCGCTCTCGTTGCGCATCGCGCTGCGCGAGAGCGGAGAGAAGAACTCCCACACCGCGAGCTGGTCGTAGCCGTGGCTGAGCAAGAGGTGCTGAATATCCTCCAGCTCTTTCGTGGCCTTGCCGGTGGTCAGGCGGGAGAGCTCGACGATCCCCGGCCCGTAGAATTCCTTGATCTCCGTGCCGTCTGTTGATACCTGCATCGGCAGGAGGCGGTAGTAGCCGTAGTTGAGGGCGATGCGCATCCCTTTGTTGAAGGCGAAGCCCTTGGCGCGCATGGCGGAGTAGAAGCGCTGCACTTCGACCGCGGCGTGGATGGTGCGCGTGGCGCGGCGCGACGTGTAGAAGGCGCCGTCGCCGAGGAATTTCTCGAACTGCAGGCCGTGGCGGCGGGTGATGTCCGCCAGGTCGCGCTGGAACTCCAGCATCTGACGGTAGGAATGCTGTTCGTCCTGCTGGCCGCCCCGGGCGATCTCGCCGAGGGTCTGGGTGAACGAGGTGATGTCGTACACGAGGCCGTAGCGGTAGACGATCGGCTCGACGACGCCGCGCCGCCCGAAGTTGAGCGGCCGCAGGGCGCGCGAGTAGACGCGGTCGTCGCCATCCTCGCCGACGTTGTCCCCATCCTCGGTGGTGCGCATCCAGATGACGCCGCGGCGGAGGTGATAGACGATGAGGTACTCCAGGAGGCGCTTCGACAGGAGGTCGAACACCGCCTGGTCGGACTCGGGTTTGTAGGAAGGATGATCGAGCAGGAGCTGCTGCACACGCGGGTCGAGCAGGGCGACCAGTCCCGGCGCGGCATCCGGATAACCGAGGAGGAGGACGGCACGGCGGAAGACGCGGTCTTTGGCCATCAGCTCCGCCGACTTCGTCCGCAACTGCTCCATCCAGCGCTGGCATTGGGCGAAGTCGCGGCGCAGCGCACCCGAGAAGTAGATGCGCAGGTCGCGCAGGTCGGGCCGGATGAACTCCTCGGTGGCGATCAGCGGGTTGTCGATCAGCAGCCGGACGAAGCGCAGCTTGCTCTCGTCGTAGTCGGGGAGGAGCTCGCCGGCGTTGCGGGCAACGATCTCGGGCAGCGAGACGCGCACCGCCTGCGTCCACACGGAGTAGAGGATGTACTTCATCTGGTCGGCGTGCTGCCGGCCGAACTCGGGGGCGCGGTTGATCGTCTGGCGGGGGAGGGCGGTGAAGAGCTTGGCCACCTGCTGGGAGTGGATCATCCAGAAGACGGAGTGGTAGTCGGCCAGGATGCTGGAGTGGAGGGCGTTGCGCGCGACCTTGACGAGCTGGACGCGATAGGCGGTGAGGAGGCTCTCGGCGCGGCTGACGCTGCGCGTGGTCGAGGCGGTGCGAACGGCGATCTCCTCGTCCAGCCAGGCCTCGAGCTTGGTCGTCAGCTCGTCGAGCACCTCGGCTTTGCTCACGGCGAAGCCGTAGCCGAGGGGCTGGAGCTCGTCGACGAGGAAGATCTTGGTGGGGATGGGGAGGGTGGCGGAGGCTTCGTCGAGGGCGTCGGCCAGGAAGTGCTGGAGGTCGATGTCCCGCCGGAAGGGGAACGCGTCGCTGCGGCGCCGGAAATACTGGACGAGGTTGTCATTCATCGACGGAGGCGAGCTGGTGCCAATAGCGGACCAACGTGACGCAAGCGAGAACTCTCGCCCCGCCGCGCGGGGAGAGGGTGGCGCCATTGCGCAGCAAGGGCGCCGGGTGAGGGGGGCCCCTCATCCGCCCTACGGGCACCTTCTCCCCGCCGCGCGGGGAGAAGGGTCTTGCGGTCGGCCCGAAATTTGAAGAGGCGGCAACCGGACCGTCCAGCCGGACGGTTCGCTTCAGCCATTGACGATTCTTTGACCGTGTAGCCGGGAGGGATACCGTGCGGAGCTCGATCGCCGCTTTTCTAGCTTTGATTCTGATGTCGACCATTGCAGTCGCGCAGAGCGTCACACCGGACGAGCTGCTGCAGCGGGGGAAGGACAACTTCCGGTCCGGACACTACAACGAGGCGGTGGCCGATCTGAAGGCCGCCAGCGAGGCGTACCTGGCCCCGGAGCAGAAGCAGCAGTACGTGGCCACCGGTCATCTGCCTTCGTTACCGAAGCTGGAAGAGTCGTTCGTTTATCTGACCCTGGCCTACAACCGGCTCGGGCGTGACGAGGACGCGCGG
>DATEOX010000015.1:0-2619 GCA_035273585.1 Thermoanaerobaculia bacterium | reverse complement strand
GAGCATTTCGTGGTCGCGCCGCCGGCGCGGGAGCTGGTCGAGGCCGACCTCGCCGCGGCGCGCGGCGTGCTGCGCTCGATCCTCCTCGTCCCCGGCGCGAACGTGGCCATGCTCTCCGCGTTCGGGCAGCTCGACGGCGTGCAGGAGCTCGTCGCCCGCTCCGCGCTGCACGAGGAGGCGAAGACCTTGATCCAGTCGAAGCTGACCGGCTGGCTGAGCAAGCGTGGCGAGGCGGGCGGCTTCACCCGCTCCGCCCTGCACACCCCGTTCGGCACCGCCGAGCCGATGATCACCAAGGCGCATGTCGTCAAGGTTTTCACCGCGCCGGTGGCCGTCGACGGGATGCGCGGCCTCTACCTCACCGTCGCCTTCTCCACCGCCCCCGATCGCGCCGAGCACGAGCTGCTCGCCGCGCTCCTCTCCGCGCTGCAGACGGCCATCGAGCACTCCATCACCGCCGGCGCGCTCACCACCATGCGCTCCCGCGCCGCGGAACAGCTCCTCGAGCCCGACCAGCAGCGCTATCCCGAGCTCCGCCGGCACACGACGCTCGTCGTCTCTCGCACCGACGCCTTCGCCCGCCACCTCCGCCTCACCCCCCGCGAGGCGGAGACCGCCCGGCTCACGGCCATGGTCCACGACGTCGGCCTGCGCCTGCTCGATTACGAGCGCCTCTACCGCCGCCGCGACCTCCTGCCGGACGATGTCGCCCTCCTCCGCGAGCACCCTGCCGTCGGCGCCTTCATCGTCGAGCCGCTCCTCGGCGGCGAGGTCGCCCGCGCCGTGCTCTGCCATCACGAGCGGACCGACGGCCGCGGCTATCCGCATCAGCTCCGCGGCGCTGACATCCCTCTCACCTCGCGCATGGTGCAGATCTGCGACGCATGGGTGGCCATGACCGACCCCGAGTCGTATCGCAAGCCGCTCGCGCCGGACGCCGCGCTCAACGCCATCCGCGCCGGCGCGGGGTTGCAGTTCGACGCGGAGCTGGCGGCAGCGTTCGCCGATCTAATGCGGTAATCAGAGCTGCCGCTTGAACAGCGCGGACCAGCGGTCCTCGATCCGATGCCGCATCGAGCGCGCCTTCCAGCGCTCGAGCGTCCACTCTTCGGCGAGCCGGAGGTCATCGTGGAACGCGCGACGGAGCTCCGCGGCGATGCCGGCGTCGCAGACGGCGAGCGTGATCTCGTCGTTGATGCGGAACGAGCGCGGATCGAAGTTCGTCGAGCCGATCGTGCACCACTGGCCGTCGATGATCATCACTTTGAGGTGCAGCCCGCGCGTGTACTCGTAGACCCGCGCGCCGAGCTTCAGCAAATCGCCGTAGTAGACGTGGCTCGCGTGCTGAACGATGGAAAAGTCGTTCGTGTCCACGGTCGGCAGGAGGATGCTGATCCGCACTCCGCGTGCCGCCGCCTCGGCGAAGAGCTCCATGGCCCGCCGTGACGGCAGAAAGTAGGGGTTCTGCAGGATGATCTCCTCGCGCGCGGTGGCGATGGCGAAGTAGTAGAGCCGCTGCACGGCGCTGAGCGTGCCGCGCGGCGAGGCGTAGGCCACGTGCAGCGGCGTGTCGCCGGCGCGCTCCAGCGGCGGGAAGAGGTCGTGGCGGGCGATGACCCGGCCCGTCGTGCGCGACCAGTTGTCGAAGAACGCCGCCTGCAGCTCCGCCACGATCGGCCCCTCGCAGCGCGCCGCCGTGTCCCGCCACCCATGCGGCGATTCCTCGCTGCCGCCCCACATGTCGGCGATGCCGTGGCCAAACGTGAACCCGAGGCGGCCGTCGATGACCACGATCTTGCGGTGGTCGCGGTGGTTGTACCAGGGAAACTCGCCGATGCGCATCCGGTGAAAGACGCGGAAGTCGCACCCCGCCGCGCGGAGCCGGCCCCAGACGCGCGGATCCGTCTTCTTCGCCCCGCGCTGGTCGACCAGCACGCGCACGTCGACGCCGCGTTGCGCCGCGGCCATCAGCGCGCCGGCAACCCGCTCCGATACGACGCCGTCCCGCCATAGGAACGTCTCCAGGTGCACGTGATGCCGCGCCGCGCCGACCTCCTCGATCAGCACGTCGAAGAATGCGCTGTTCTGGATGATCGTCACCCGGTTGCCCTCGATCACGCGCCCCCACGTGTACGCGGCCATGGCCCGCATCAGACCGTCGCGGCCGACGTCGCCCTGCACTTCCAGCGACACGGGCATCCGCCGCGCCTTGATGATGGCGCTGTATGCGAACAGGACGGTCGCGACGAGGAGGATTGCGACGAGCCAGGCCATCGGCCGCAGCCACTCGTTGCAAGAACGATGAACGATGAAGGATGAACGGGAACCCGGCCCCAACATGTTCATCGTTCATCCTTCATCGTTCATCGTCAATAATCCCCCCCATGAAGATCGACCGCGACGAGGCGCGCCGCATCGCCGACCTTGCCCACCTCGAGCTCACCGACGAGGCGCTGGAGCGGATGGCCGCGGAGATGACGAAGATCCTGACCTACATCGATCAGTTGCGCGAGGTCGCGCTCGATGCCGCGCCGCCGGGCGATGACGCCGCGGCCACGCCGATGCGCGAGGACGTCCCGCTCGCGCCGCTCGACCGCGAGCTCGCCGCGCGCAACGCCC
>DATEOX010000014.1:0-4138 GCA_035273585.1 Thermoanaerobaculia bacterium | reverse complement strand
CCGCTTCGAGAGGGCGAAGAAGACGATGCCCACCGTGTAGATGATCCCGCCGCCGATCAGCCAGAGGATGCCCGCCGGCGGCAGCGCCGCCTTCAGCGGGACATACGCGGTCACGATCAGCCACCCCATCAGGACATAGAGGACGACGGAGACGGGACGGTAGCGGCCGTGGAAGAGGGTGTCCTTGATGATGCCGATGATGGCCAGCGTCCAGACGATGCCGAAGATCCACCAGCCCCATGTGCCGCCGAGGGTGATGAGAGTGAAGGGGGTATAGGTGCCGGCGATGAGGAGATAAATTGCACAGTGGTCGAAGATGTGGAAGAGGTCTTTTTTCGGCCCGGCCGGCAGCGAGTGGTAGATCGTGGAGCTGACGTAGAGGAAGACGAGCATCAACCCGTAGACGGCGAGCGCCGCGACCTGCCAGGTGCCGCCGCGCAACGCGGCCACGGCGATGAGTCCGCCGGTGCCGGCCACGGCCAACACGGCTCCGATCAGGTGGGTGATGCTGTTGAACCGCTCGCCGGCGTACATCCGGGGAGGGTAGCACGTGTCATCCTGAGCCGCGGAGACGGCGAAGGATCTCCCGGCAAGCACGAGGAGATCCTTCGGCGTCTTCGCGCCTCAGGATGACAGCGCGAGCCGCTGCGCCACCTCCTCGGTGGCCGGATCGGCGGGGAAGAAGGCCTCGACGCGCAGCTCCTGGAGGGTGATGTCGTGCGGCGTCCCGAGGCTGGTCAGCGTGGAGAAGAAGCGCAGCTCGAGATCGCCCTTGCGGAACTCGATGGCCAGGAACGGGGCGGTGGAGACGTCGAGGTCGAGCGTCCGCCAGCGGGGCGGCACGCCGGGGTAGGAGAGCAGCTCGTCCAACAGGCGGCGCGCGTCGTCGCCGCCGAGGCCGCTCAGCACGTCGCGGTGCAGCCATTGGATGAGCGCCGCGGCCATCGCCTCCCAGTTGACGATGTACGGCCGGAAGCCGCGCGGATGGAACATCAGGCGCATGGCGTTGCCGCCCCATTCGTCCGCCGCCGCCGGATCGGCGAAGGCCTCCACGAGGCGCACCGCGCCGTTGTTCGCCTTCAGCAGCGTCCAGCCGCGGTCGACGACGATGGCCGGGTAGGGCTCGTGCTGGCGGAGCATGAAGTCGAGGGCCCGGCTGGCCTGCTCCAGCGCCGGCGCGTCGAGCCCGGTGGCGCGATACATGGCCGCGTAGCCGGCGGCCATCAGCAGCTCGTTGCGGTCGCGCAGCGGGACGTCCAGCACGCGGGCCAGCATCAGCACCATCTCCCGGCTCGGCTGCGAGCGCCCGGTCTCGATGAAGCTCACGTGCCGCGACGACACCCCCGCCTCGGTCGCCAGATCGAGCTGGCTCACCCGGCGCCGCGCCCGCCACTCGCGCAGCAGACGACCAAAGGGTACTTCGCTCATGTCGGCAACTCTACATCGCTCATGAACAGGCGACCATTACCCATCAGGTAATTGATCGGCGGCGCCGCCGGACCGAACGTGATGCCCGTCGGAGGTGTTCTTGATGATGATGCGCGGCGCCGTCTGCTCGATGATGCTCCTGATGATGGCCGCCCTCTGCGCGGCCGCGCAGGAGTGGTCGGTCGAGGTGGCGCCGCCGCGCAAGCGCCTCGTGACCCGGAACGACCTGGTCATCTACTGCCGCAGCGACCGGGAGATCGACGGCTGTACGGAGTTTCTCGGCGAGACGCTGCGCTGCGAGTGCCGCCCCGCCGCCGGCTCGTGGGCGATGACCGCCCGCGCGCAGTTCGTCCCGTACATGTACGTCGTCCGGACGGACGTGGAGGAGCACGAGCAGCTCCACATCGACGACCTGCGCGAGCAGGTGCGGCGCTACTTCGTCGACCTGACGGCGCGCCGCTTCGACGACGGCGAGAGCTGCCGCGGCGCGGCGGAGTTCGAGATGACGGTCTTCAACCTGCGCCTCGATCTCTTCCGCAAGCTGTCGCAGAAGAGGCTGCGTTGATCCTTGCCGCGGCGCTGCTCGATCTCCTCCAGAAGCTGCTCCAACACGACCATCCGTTCGCTGCGGCGCCGCGGCTCGTCGAGCGGGCGTTGCGCGCGAAGCCGTCGCAGGACGGCGTCTGGCGCCGCTATGACGGCGACCGCTGGTTCGTCGAGCTCGGCCCGTTCGCCGGTCGCACGCCGCAGAAGATCGTGATCGCGATGCGCTTTCCATCGCGAGAGGCCGCGGTGGCCTGCGCCGGCCGGATCTTCGCCGCGTTTCCCACCGCCCCGCAGCCGCGGCTGCCGCTCGTGATCGATGGCCCGTTCTCCTATCGAGGGGCGGTGGTGATCGAGCGGCGGCCGATCGGCGTGGAGATCGAGGTCGCGGAGTGGAAAGGGGAGTGGCGCGTCACGGTGACGCTGATCGCGGGCGGTCCGAGGATCGTGGTGCCGCTGTCGGGGGCGGGCCGCGGCCCGCCCCACATCATCAGAACGGTACTTCCTCGTCGTCGTCCATCTGCGGCGCGGGAGCGGACTTGTTGCTGCCGCCGCCGCTGCCGCGCGAAGACGACGCGTAACTGCCGCCACCGCCGCCGTACGAGCCGCCCTCGTCGTCGCCGCGGCGGTCGAGCATCTGCATGTTGTTGGCGATGATCTCGGTGCGGTACTTCTTCTGCCCGCTCTCCTTGTCGTCCCAACTGTCGGTGCGGATGGAGCCGTCGATGTAGACCAGCTTGCCTTTCTTCAGGTACTGGCCGCAGATCTCGGCCAGCTTCCCCCAGGCGACGATGTTGTGCCACTCGGTGCGCTCCTGCCGCTCGCCGTTGCGGTCGGTGTAGCGCTCGTCGGTGGCGATGGTGAACTTTGCGACGTTGCTGCCGCTCGGCGTCGACCGGACCTCCGGGTCCTTGCCGAGACGGCCGATGAGAATGACTCTGTTGACGCTTGCCATCGGGTATCTCCTATCGAATGCGAATCAGCATACAGGCGGGCTCGCGTGTGGGCGGGCGGGATTCTACCGGCTACGAGCCGGTCCGTCGATTGGCAAGGCGCGGCTCCTCCGTGGTACCTCCCCTCATCCAAGCGGCGACTCCACGTAGCGTAGAGACGCGGCCTGGTCGGGAATCGGGTAGTGTGTGCGCCGCCGCAACTGTCAGGAGGGGACGATGAAAAAGTCGGGTTCGAGCGAGGGCCAGTCCGCATCCGAGCTGATCGACGAGAGAATCGCCGAGCTCGGAGACTGGCGCGGCAAGACCTTGAGCAGGATGCGCAAGCTCATCAAAGAGGCAGACCCGGACGTCGTGGAGGAGTGGAAGTGGATGGGCACTCCCACCTGGTCCCACGACGGGATCATCTGCACCGGCGAGTCGTACAAGTCGGTCGTGAAGTTGACGTTCCTCAAAGGGGCTTCGTTGAAGGACCCGGCCAGGCTGTTCAACTCGAGCCTCGAGGGCAACACGAGACGGGCGATCGACATTCATGAGGCGGAGGAGGTCGACGCAGACGCGTTCAAGACGCTCATCCGTGCCGCGGTGGCCCTCAATGCATCCGGCGGAAAGGCAAAGCCGAAGCGAGCGAAGTAGGCGCAGCGGCTACCATACGCGCCGATGAAAGCCGTCATCCAGCGCGTCCGCCGCGCCTCCGTCACGGTCGGCGAGGAGCTGGTGGCGGAGATCGGCGGGGGGCTCCTGATCCTCGCCGCGGTGGAGAAGGGCGACAGCGAGCAGGTCATCCTCGATGCGGCGCGCAAGCTCCGCGAGCTGCGCATCTTCAGCGACGAGGCGGGGAAGATGAACCGCGATGTGCGTGAGGCCGGCGGCGCGATTCTCGCCGTGTCGCAGTTCACCCTCGCCGGCTCGATCGCGCGCGGGCGCCGCCCATCCTTCGACAACGCCGAGGAGCCGGAGCGGGCCCGGGCGATGTTCGAGCTGTTCGTCCGCGAGCTCGGCGCGACCGGCATCGAGGTGCGCACGGGACGCTTCCGCGAAATGATGATCATCGCGCTGGAGAACGACGGGCCGGTGACATTCACGTGGGGCAGCGAGTCGCGAGTCGCGAGTCGCGAGTAGGGAACCGGGGCAGGGCGGGCCCACTCGCTACTCGCTACTCGCCACTCGCTATACTCACCCGCTCTTATGCAATACCAACCCCGAGACATCGAGCA
>DATEOX010000013.1:0-5561 GCA_035273585.1 Thermoanaerobaculia bacterium | reverse complement strand
CACGACATCGACCTGCGGGTGAAGAAGTACCGCCATCCGGAGACGGCGGGCGTCGAGCAGATGATCGGCGGCATCGCGCGGGCCCATCCCAGCGACGAGGCGCGCCTGGAGCGGGGACTGACTTTCTTCGATGACCTCTCCCATTCTTTCTCTCGCAGGTGATAGACTGCTCTCGCATATGACACAACTACTGTTGATCTCCAGCTCGAACGTTCACGGCTACGGATTCCTCGAGCAGCCGGAGGGCGACATCCGCCGGTTCCTCGCCGGGAAGCGCCGGGTGGTGTTCATCCCCTACGCGCTGAAGGACCGGGATGCCTACACTCTCACCGTCGGAGAACGTCTACAGCGGATAGACCCCACCCTCCACGTCGAGCAGATCCGCGACCGGGCCAGCATCGAGAGCGCCGACGCGCTCTTCGTCGGCGGCGGCAACACCTTCCGCCTGCTCGAGACGCTCTATGATCTCGACCTGCTGGAGCCCATCCGCGACGCGGTGCGCAACGGCCTCCCCTACATCGGGTCGAGCGCCGGCACGGTGATCACCGCGCCGACCATCCGCACCACGAACGACATGCCGATCGTCGAGCCCCCTTCCTTCGACTCCCTCGGGCTGGTCTCCTGGCAGTTCAACTGCCATTACCTCGACGCCGACCCGAGCGCGACGCACAAGGGCGAGACGCGCGAGGAGCGCATCCAGCAGTTCCACGAGGAGAACGAGCAGCCGGTGGTCGGCCTGCGCGAAGGGACGCTCCTCCACGTGGAGAACGGCTCGGCCCAACTGCGAGGCATCGCCAACGCGCGGATTTTCCGCCGCGGGCGGGAGGCGGTGGAGGTGGCGCCCGGGTCGGTGATCGATGAGTACGTTTTGGAACGATGAACGATGAGAGATGAACGATGAACAAAAGCGCCTCCGTTCATCGTTCATCGTTCCTCGTTCATCGTTAAGGCCATGCTCTTCCTCTCCCGCTCCGACGTCGCCTCGCTGCTCACCATCGACGACTGCATCGACGCCGTCGAAGGGGCTTTCCGCGCGTTTGGGGAAGGGCGGGTGGGGGCGCCGGCGCTCGCTTCCGTGCATGCCGAGGGGGGCGCGTTTCACATCAAGGCGGCCATCGCGGAGGGGCGGTTCGCGACGAAAGTGAACGGGAATTTCTTTCGGGCCGTGCCGCGGATCAAGGGTGTCATCGTGCTCTGCGACGCAGCGGACGGCACGCCGCTGGCCGTCATGGACTCGATCGAGATCACCATCCTCCGCACCGGGGCGGCGACGGCGGTGGCGGCAAAGTACCTGGCCCGGGAGGACGCGCGGACGGCGCTCATCTGCGGATGCGGGCTGCAGGGCCGCATCCAGGCGCGCGCGCTGCGGCGGGTGCGGCCGATCGGGAAGGTCTACGCGATGGACAGCAGCGCGGCGGCGGCCGAGGCGTTCGCGAAGGAGCTCGGACAAGAGTGCGACGTCGAAGTCGTGCGCGAGCCAAGGGATGCGGACGTGGTCATCACCTGCACGCCGTCGCGTAGCGCGTTCCTCACCGATGTGGGCGAGGGAACGTTCGTCGCCGCGGTGGGGGCGGACAGCGACGAGAAGCAGGAGCTGGCGCCGGCGCTGCTGCGGAAGAGCAAGGTCGTGGCGGACGTGATCGAGCAGTGCGCGACGATCGGCGACCTGCATCACGCCATCGCGGCCGGCCTCATGCGTCGGGAGGACGTCCACGCCGAGCTGGGCGAAGTCGTCGCTGGACGGAAGCCTGGAAGAGAGAGAGAAGACGAGACCATCATCTTCGACTCCACCGGCATGGCGTTGCAGGACGTCGCGGCGGCGAGCATCGCATACGACCGGGCAGGGGCGGCGGGGCGGGGGAAGGTTCTCGACCTCATCTAGACGCAGGAGCCAATGCGGGCGGGGACGGTGGCCGAGGCTTGGCCAACCAACGCCGCCGGCCGTGCCGGCCCGGGAAGCGCGAGCCCTCCCCCCACGTTTTCCGTCCCGCATGTTGCCGCCGGAATCGCAGTACGAAGAGGCCGCGCTCGCCGAGAGCCGCGAGAAAGTGGAGGAGCCTCCCCTCTTCAAGGTCCTCCTGCACAACGACGACTACACGACCATGGACTTCGTGGTCTACGTCCTCGAGTCCGTCTTCAACATGCCCGAGGAGCAGGCCGTTCAGGTGATGCTGAACGTGCACGTGCGCGGCGTCGGAGTGGCCGGCATCTATACGTACGAGATCGCCGAGATGAAGGTCGAAAAAGTGACCGCCCTGGCCCAGCAGCACGAATACCCACTCCTGTGTACGATGGAGAAAGCGTGATCGCCAAGCAACTGCAAGCCACCTTCGAGTTCGCCGTGAACGAAGCGGTCCGGCGCCGCCATGAATACGTCACCCTCGAGCACCTGCTCTACGCGCTGCTCCACGACCGCGACGCCGTCGCCGCGGTGCGCGCCTGCGGCGGCGACGTCGACCTCCTCAAGAAGCAGCTCGACGACTTCATGAACAAGAACTACGAGGAGATGCCGGACGGCGTCACCGTCCAGCCCGTCCTCACCGCCATGCTCCAGCGCGTCGTGGCCTACGCCCAGCTCCACGCGCAGAGCTCCGGGCAGAAGGAAGTGGATACCGGGCAGATGCTGGCGGCGGTCTACCAGGCCGAGCGCTCGCATGCCGTCTACCTCCTCCGCAGCGAGGGCGTCAACAAGCTCGACGTCCTCAACTATCTCTCCCACGGCATTGCCCGCGACGGCGAGCCGGGGAAGCAGCCGGCGTTCGCCCAGCCGGATGAAGAGCCGCCGGCCGGCGGCAACGATCCGCTCAAGCAGTTCGCCGTGAACCTCCTGGAGAAGGCCTCGAAAGGCGAGATCGATCCGCTGATCGGGCGCTCGCTGGAGCTGGAGCGGACGATTCAGATCCTCTGCCGGCGGCGGAAGAACAACCCGCTCTTCGTCGGCGAGCCGGGCGTGGGCAAGACGGCCATCGCCGAGGGGCTGGCGCTCAAGATCCAGAAGAACGAAGTGCCGGCCGTACTGAAAAACGCCGAGGTCTGGTCGCTGGACATGGGAGCGCTGCTGGCCGGGACGAAGTACCGCGGCGAGTTCGAGCAGCGGCTCAAGGCGCTCATCAGCGCGCTCACCGAAAAGAAGGATGCCATCCTCTTCATCGACGAGATCCACACCATCGTCGGCGCCGGGGCGGTGAGCGGCGGGACGATGGACGCCTCGAACATCCTCAAGCCGGCCATCGCCTCCGGCAAGCTGCGCTGCATCGGCTCGACTACATACGCCGAGTACAAGGCCTCGTTCGAGCGCGACCGTGCGCTGGCCCGGCGCTTCCAGAAGATCGAGGTCGGCGAGCCGACCATCCCCGAGACGGTGGAGATCCTGCACGGCCTGAAGACCTATTACGAGCAGCATCACGGCGTGACCTTCACCGCCGATGCGCTGCAGCTCGCGGCCGAGCTCTCCGCGAAGTACATCCACGACCGGCACCTGCCGGACAAGGCCATCGACGTCCTCGACGAGGCGGGGGCGCGCCTTCGGATGAAAGGCGCCGAGTCGATGATCATCGGCGAGCACGAGGTCGAGCAGGTCGTGGCCACCATGGCCAAGATCCCGCCGCGCACCATCGCCAAGAACGAGAAGGAGCGGCTGGCCGGCCTGGAAGGCGACCTGCGCAAAGTCATCTACGGCCAGGACCACGCCATCAAGCAGGTCGTGGCCGCGATCAAGCTCTCCCGCTCCGGCCTGGGCAACGGCGACAAGCCGATCGGCTCGTTCCTCTTCTCCGGCCCCACCGGCGTGGGCAAGACCGAGCTGGCGAAACAGCTCGCCGTCTCCCTCGGCGTGGAGTTCATCCGTTTCGACATGAGCGAGTACATGGAGCCGCACACCGTGTCGCGCCTCATCGGCGCGCCGCCCGGCTACGTCGGCTTCGACCAGGGCGGGCTCTTGACCGACGCCGTCATCCGCACGCCGTACGCCGTGCTCGTGCTGGACGAGATCGAGAAGGCGCACCCCAACCTCTTCTCCATCCTCCTGCAGGTGATGGATCACGCCACGCTGACGGACAACAACGGCAAGAAGGCCGACTTCCGCAACGTGATCCTGATCATGACCACGAACGCCGGCGCGCGGGAGATGAGCGACGCCGGGATGGGCTTCCGCAACAACCCCGGCTCGGGCCGCGGGCGGGGGGCGATCGAGCGGACGTTCGCGCCGGAGTTCCGCAACCGGCTCGACGCCTGGATCGCCTTCGACCCGCTGGAGCTGACCACCATCGAGCAGGTCGTGGACAAGTTCATCGACGAGCTGCGCGTGCAGCTCGCGGCGAAGAACGTGACGCTGGAGCTGACCGAGGGGGGGCGGGTGTGGCTGGCGAAGAACGGGTACGACCGGGCGTTCGGCGCGCGGCCGATGGCGCGGCTGATCTCGTCGAAGATCAAGGAGCCGCTCGTCGACGCCATCCTCTTCGGCAGCCTGGCCGGCGGCGGGAACGTGACGGTCGACGCGGCCGGCGACGAGCTGACGCTTCGTTACTGATGTGACCCGCTTCCCCGATCCCCGCCACGCGCCGGGCGACATCGTCGCCATCGGCGAGGACTTCTCGGTGGAGACGCTGCGCGAGGCCTACCGGCGGGGCATCTTCCCCTGGCCGCACGAGTCGCTGCCGCTGCCATGGTTCTCGCCGCGGCGGCGGACGGTGATCCGTTTCGATGAGCTGCACGTGGGGCGCTCGCTGCGCCGTGCGTTCGACCGCACGTCCTTCCGCTTCACGATCGATCACGACTTTCCTGCCGTAATCCGCGGCTGCGCGGCGTCGCCCCGCCCGGAGCAGGAAGGGACGTGGATCGGGCCGAAGATCGTCGCTGCCTACACGCGCCTGCATCGCGCCGGCGACGCGCACAGCGTGGAGGTGTGGGATGAGGAGCGGTTGGTGGGCGGCCTGTACGGCATCGATGCCGGCGGCGTCTTCACGGGCGAGAGCATGTTCTACCGCGCGCCCGATGCCTCGAAGCTGGCGCTGCTGTTCCTCATCTCGCACCTGCGAGAGCGCGGGGCGACGTGGATCGACTGCCAGGTCATGACGCCGCACATGGCCGCCCTCGGCGCGCGGGAGATCCCGCGCTCCCGGTTCCTGGATATGCTCGCCGAAGCGCAGGCGCGCGGGCTGAGGCTGTTCTGATGCCGCGCATCGTCATCGAGACGTGGATCGCCGCGCCGCCGGAGCGCGTGTTCGACCTCGCCCGCGACGTCTCCGCGCATGCCCAGTCGTCCTCGTTCACGCACGAGCGGATCGTCCCGCCGGGACGCACTTCCGGACTGCTCGAAGCCGGCGATCTCATCACGTTCGAAGGCGTGCACTTCGGCCTGCGCCAGCGCGTCACGGCGAAGATCCTGGAGATGGACCCGCCGCGCCTCTTCGTTGACGAGCTGGTGCGCAGCGCGTTCGAGCGCCTCCGCCACGTGCACGAGTTCGAGCCGGCGAACGGCGGCACGCTGATGCGCGACACGCTCGAGTGGACCTCCCCTCTCGGAATTCTCGGGCGGATCGCCGACCGCCTGGCGGTCATCC
>DATEOX010000012.1:0-3056 GCA_035273585.1 Thermoanaerobaculia bacterium | reverse complement strand
TCGATATCGGGCCGGCTGGAGAGCCGGCCCTACATTTACTCAATCAGCTCGATGCCGCCGGTGTCGGTCTTCGTCGGCGTCGGTGTGGCGGGGCCGATGTCGATGGCGCGGGAGAGGAAGAGATCCGTGTCCGCCTTGCCGTCGGGCGAGAAGCCGATCACGAGGTAGCGCTCCGGGCGCTGGAGGTACTTGTACGTGTTGCCCCACGGATCGGTCAGGAGCGACGAGGAGATGTAGTACGGCGCGAGCTCCTGCAGTTTCGTCGGCAGGTGGCCGTTCACCACGTTGTACTTCTCGATGGCCTGACCGATGGCCTCGATGCGCTGCAGGGAGATCGACTTCTGCGTCTCGCCGATGGCGGAGTGCTCCCGGCCGACCGGCGCGAGGTTGTTCAACGGATTGCGGTACGACGTCACGAGCGAGAGGATGGCCCAGATGGCCATGATGGCCACGAGCGGCAGCGGCACGGGCGTCTCCGCCACCTCCGTCTCGTCCACCGGCGTCTGGTCGAGCACGGCCTGCGCGCTCTGGCCGCGCACTTCCTCGATCAGGTCGCGGGTGAGGAGCTCGTAGAGCGACTTGTTCGCGTCGAACTCGGAGAGGCGCGAGACCTCCACGATGTCCCCCACGGTCATGGTGCCGTCCACGAGGTCGTAGATCGCCTTCTCCTCCCGCGAGATGCGGATCTTGTCGCCGACGCCGCGGCGGCGGCGGACGTGGCTGGAATCGGGGTCGAAGTCGATCTCATCCGCCTCGTCGGCGCCGACGACCACGATCTCCTGATCCGTGAGCTTCTTGCGGAAGACCTGGTCGTAGGAGCGGATGCGCTTCTCGATGATCGGCCACTCGTCGATCATCCGCGCCCCTTCCATCAGGATCGACTCGGCGGTGATCGGCACCACGTTGTCGCGGTCGTACTCGATCGTCGTTTCCTGCGAGAAGTGGTAGTCGCCGTCCTTCCAGCGGAAGAGGCGATAGACGATCTGCAGGATCTGGAGCTGGATGGCCTGCTTGAGCGACTCGGCGGAGATGATGCCGTAGTGGGTAAGGATGAAGCCGAGGCGCTGGAGCGTCTCGCGCTGGATCTCCAGCGCGCGGCTGAGCTGGTCCTGGGTGAGCGTGCCGCTCTTGATCAGGACGCTGCCGAGGCGGTTCTCCAGGCGGCGGTTGAGCGAGTCGGCGCCGACCACCTTGCCGTCCAGGAACGTGACGGTGACGGTGTCGTCCTTGCCGCGCAGCGTGAGCACGCCCGTCTTCCGCTGCAGTCCGATGAGCTGGAAGATGTCGGCCAGGCTGAAGTCGCGGAGCGTCCCTTCGAGCGCCATGTCAGATCGCCACCTTCCGCCTGTACACCGGCAGCGAGAGGAAGATCCAGGTGATGACCGCCAGGGCGATGGCCAGCGCCCGCACGATCAGTTGCGGCGTGTCCCCCACCGGGCCGAGCGCCGGCGCAAGGCGTCCCACGAGCAGCGCCAGCGAGAGGAAGAGCAGGAAGAGGAACATGCCGATCACGCCGGCCAGCGTCCGCCCTTCCAGCACCTGCGCGGAGCCGGGGAGGAACGTGGCGAAGGCCTTGTTGCGGCGCGAGACGCCGGTGTGATGGTCGTGCACCTCGTCGAGCTTGGCCCGCTTGGTGGCCAGCGAGACGCCGTCGCGCTTGAGATAGATGTGGATGCATTGCGTGCAGTAGGTCGCGCTCTCCCGGGCCGACTTGCAGCGGTGGCAGAAGGTCCGCCCGCACTTGATGCACTGCCCGGCGAAACCGGTCTTGCGCCGCCGCAGCCAGAGCAGCACTGCGATGAGCACCGTGAGCAGCGCGCCGAGCGTCACCGGGTTGAGCACGCTCGCCATCGGATCAAAGTACGAGTAGTTGCCGAACAGCGCCCGCGCGGCGCTGACCTTGGTCATCGAGGCCGCCACCGCCCACGCCTCGCGGATCGACGGGTGATAGGTCATCACCTTCTGCCCGGGCGGGATCTGCGCGACGCGCCGGATGATGTCCGGATCGAGCTTCTTCGCCTGCTCGAGCTTCTGCCCCTGGTCGTCGAACTTGTAGGTCTCGCCGCTGGCCACGGAGTTGTTGTAGAAAGCGATGGCCAGCCGCGGGTCCCGCGCCTGCGCTTTCTGGTACTCGGTGATGGCCGCCGTGAAGTCGTTGTCGGCGAAGTGCAGGTTGCCCAGGTTCACGTGCGCGCCGGCGGCGTCGTTGAGCTGCACCGCGTGCCGGTAGTGCACCGCGGCCTGCTGCTCGTTCCCCTCGAACTGCTGCAGGTTGCCGAGCAGGATCTGGATCGTGGCGTTGTCCGGCACGACCGTGGCCAGCTCCTGCATCCGCCTCAGCGCCTCGGGGTGGTAGCTCTGCTCGTCGCCGGCGATGGCGGAGATGACCACCGGGCTCTCCACGCCGGCCATCCTGCTGGCGGCGAAGTCGACCGCGATCGGCAGGATCGCCAGCAGCACGGAGAGGACGATGATGAACACCCGCTCGGCATGCGCCGCGTATCCGAAGAAGATGGCGAACCAGTAGAGGACGAGCCACATCGGCCCGAGCCAGAGGAAGAGCGGCAGGAAGAGGAGGGCGAAGCCGAGCACGCTGACGGAGCCGCCGTGGAGGCGCTCGCCCAGGAGCTCGCGAAAGTCGTGGCCCATGGCCCGGCCGTAGCGCATGAAGAGGGCGATGGCGAACAGCGCCGCAGTGAGCGCGATGGCCAGGGCGATGGAGACGAGGAGGTCGGAGCGGGCCAGGAGGCTCGTCCGGTAATTGCCCAGGACGTAGCCGATGCCGGTGAGCGCGGTGGGCACTGCCCTCCCCCAGTTGCGCTGCTCCGCCGCGCGGTCGGCCTCGCTGAAAGTGACCTGCGGCGACTTCGGATCGAGCTGGGCGGCGGCCTTGCGCGCCCACTCCGCCGCGTCCTTGTTGCCGCCCTTCTCCGCAGCGCGGGCCAGGCCGGCGGCGGAGCTGGCGTAGAGCGGATAGGTCTTCAGGCCGTACGACTTGCCGGTCTCGGTCAGCTCGTTCGTCTTCTTGATCGCGCCGTCGATGTCGCCCGCGGCCG
>DATEOX010000011.1:0-3104 GCA_035273585.1 Thermoanaerobaculia bacterium | reverse complement strand
GGCGCTGCTGCACGCGATCACCAACAACATGCGGCGAAACTGGGCCTTGGCCTAGCCAGAAACGCGAGATCGGCCCTTCATCGGGGCGTTTTCGGGTGAGAACCAGAACGGCCACCTCGCATCGCCATCGAAGAACTTGATGCCTCGAAGGAGGCATTCATTCGCACGGGCTGGCCGTGCTCAGCGCGTCCTTCGTAAGAAAACCTGATTGCTTCACAGCCTCTCAGGATGACGGGCGTTAGAACGCGAATCTGAGGCCTCCGGTGACGGTGATGTAGCGCGGTCGATAATGGTAATTGACCCAGTGATACGTGGCCTCCACCACCACACCATAACGCCTGCTGATGGGAAAGTCGCCGTTGATGCCGCCGCTCAGTCCGTAGTTGGTCTCCGACGCGCTGCGGTCCTCGGCGTTCACCGTGACCGGCCCGGTGGTGGGGCCGAACGTGCCGTGCGCGCGATAGTACCCAACGCCGGCGAAGATTCCCGTCGACCCGAAGGCCTCGGAGAAGCGGTAGTCGATGAGCGCGTCGATGTGGTCGGTCCTGGTGTCCGCCAGGTCGACCCGTCCGAGCTGGACCTGCGGGTTCTGGCCCTGGGTGAAGTTCACGCGGAACGCGCCCGGCCCGACGATCTGCCCGGCCTTGAGCTTGAACTGCGTCCCCGGCTCGATCTCGACGGAGTAGAAGATTTCCTTGACCGAATTGCCGAACTGCCAGCGGTTCTTCACGTCGATGCCCGCGATCACATCCTGCTCGCTCGAGAGGCGCTTGCTGCCCCCCAGGAGGAAGCCGAACTGGGAGCTCTGAGCGAGCGCCGGCAGGGCCAGGAGGAGCGAAAACACGAGCAAACATGCGGACTTTTTCATGCGGGCCACTATACGGAAGGCATCCTGGTGTTTCAATCGGCGATTCATGCGGTCGTCGCTCCTTCGCTGAGTACAATGTGCGCGTGCTCGGGAACGCGCTGTCGATCCTTGGACGTGAAGCGGTGCGAATCGTTCTGCCGGCGTGGTGCGTCGGCTGCGCCGGCGAGCTCCCCTGGTCGGACCGGACGACGTCCTGCTGCGCGCGATGCTGGGCGGCGCTGCCGCGCATCGCGGGGACGAAGTGCCGCTCCTGCGCGCTCCCCATCCCGGACGGCGAGCATTGCCTGAACTGCCTCCGCGACCCGCTGCCGCTCGACTGGTGCGAGGCGTGGGGCCACTACCGCGGGACGCTCGAGCGGGTGCTGCACGCGCTGAAGTTCGAGCGCCACGACTTCTATGACGCGCCGCTCGCGCAGCTCCTCGACTCGGTGATGCGCGACCGCGACTTCGACCTCGTATTGTCCGTGCCGATGACCGCGGCGAAGGAGCGTCGGCGCGGCTACAACCAGGCGGAGCTGCTGGCGCGGGCGCTCGCGGCGCGTATCGGCGTCCGCTGCGATCCGGCGCTGCTGATCAAGCGCGCCGAGCGGGAGGCGCAGTCGAAGTTGCGCCGCGCCGCGCGGACGGTGAACGTCCGGGGCCTCTTCGCCGCCTCGCCGCGCGTAGCGGCGCGGAAAGTGCTGCTCGTGGACGACATCTGCACGACCGGTGCGACGCTGCGCGCCTGCGCGGCCGCGCTGCGCATGGAGGAGGCTGCCCGCGTCTGCGCGATCGCGGTGGCCAGGGCATGACGGACCACGAGCACGACATCATCATCATCGGCGGCGGCATCATCGGCGGCAGTACGCTCTACCACCTGGCAAAGACCGGCTACCCCGGACGCGTCCTCGTCCTGGAGCGGGAGGATGCGCTGTCGAAAGGCTCCACCGCCCTCTCCGCCGGCGGCTTCCGCAACATCTGGACGACACCCATCAACATGCGCCTCACCAGCTACTCCATCGAGCGCCTCAAGCGCTTCCAGGAGGAGCTGCAGTTCCCCATCGGCTTCGACCAGCGCGGATACCTCTTCTGCCAGTACGAGGAGAACTTCGAGAGCGCGAAGCAGTTCGGCGCGCAGTGGGCGGAGAACGGCGTGCGCATCGAGTTCCTCGACGCGCGCGAGGTGGAGCAGAAGGTGCCGGGCCTCCGCGCGGGCATCGATCACATCGACCCCGACGTGAACGAGGTGCTGAAGATGAAGCCGATCGCCGGCGGCGTCTTCGGCCCCGACTGCGGCAGCTTCGATCCGTCGGCGGCGACGCAGGGCTACTTCGAGCGGGCCATGGAGATGATGTCCGGCCGCGCGGAGCTGCGCCTGCGCACGGCGGTCGACAAGCTGCGCATCGTCGACGGCCACTACCGCGGCGTGGAGCTGGAGGATGGGACGCTGCTTCCCAGCGAGAAGGTGCTGGTCGCGGCCGGCGCCTGGACGAACCAGCTCCTCGAGCGCAGCGGCCTCTCCGGCGACGACCTCCCGCCGGTGATCCCCCTCAAGCGGATGCTCTACATCACGAACTTCCCGCCCATTGAAGGCTTCGAGCGCATCCCGATGACGATCATCGACTACGGCGTCTACTTCCGCCCCGAGGGACCGAACCTGCTCATCGGTCGGGCGGATCCGGATACGCCGCCCGGCTTCGACGTCACCGCCGACGCGCAGTATTACGAGGAGCAGATCAACTACTACCTGCAGGAGCGCGTGCCGGGCATGGAGCGCTGCCGCCTGATGTCGATGTGGGGCGGCCTCTACGACACGAACGAGGTCGATCACAACGCCGTCCTGGGCGAGCATCCCCATTACCGCGGCCTGCACTTCGCCACCGGCTTCTCCGGCCACGGCGCGATGGAGGCCCCCGCCGCCGGCCTGGCCATGTCCGAGCTCCTCGCATACGGCGAGTACCGCTCGATCGACTGCACGCCGCTGTCGATCAAGCGGTTCTGGGATGGGAAGCCGATTCACGAGACGATCGTGATTTAAGTACCGCTCGGGGTATTCTCATCGCCGGGTTCGCCATGAGAATCGGGAAGTGGGCGCCTCTGTACAACCGGATGCTGTCGATCCCGCGACAGTTGGCCACCTCCTTCGGCTTCAACGAGGGATCCGAGCTCTACTTCGTGCCGCTCGGCGACGCGACGACGGACCGCAAGCACGGCTGCGAGATCATGGTCTCACCCATCCCGGTCTCGTCGTGGCCCA
>DATEOX010000010.1:0-6830 GCA_035273585.1 Thermoanaerobaculia bacterium | reverse complement strand
CCCCCTCCTCGCCGCCATCCGCCTCCCGGTCAACGTCCTCCCCGAGCATTACGCGATCCGCATAGCGCCCGAGCTGGGGCCGGAGACGTTCAGCGGCGAGGAGACGATCGACGTGCGCGTCAGCGAGCCGGTCAGCTCGATCACCATGCACGCGGTCGATCTGAACCTCACCGAGGTGATGGTCGACGGCGCGCCGGCGGAGGTCGTGACGGACAAGGAGAACGAGACCGTCGCGCTGAAGCTCGCGCAGCCGCTGCAGCCCGGCGCGGCGAAGATCAGCATCCGGTTCGATGGCAAGCTCGGGCAGCAGTTGCGCGGGCTGTACCTGAGCAAGACGGCGACGTACAAATACGCGGTCACGCAATTCGAGGCGATGAGCGCCCGGCGGGCGTTCCCCTGCTTCGACGAGCCGGCGATGAAGGCCACGTTCGACGTCACGCTGGTGGTCGACGCGGGCGACTCGGCCATCTCCAACGGGCGCCTCGTCTTCGACCAGCCGGTCGGCAATCGGAAGCACGCGCTCACCTTCGCCCGGACGCCGAAGCTGCCGACGTACCTCCTCGCCTTTCTCATCGGCCGCTTCCAATGCATCAGCAGCCAGGCGGAGGGGACTCCGATCCGCGTCTGCACCACGCCCGGCCTGCAGCACCTCGGCAAATTCGCGCTGGAGGCGTCGAAGGCCTCGCTGCGCTACTTCAACGACTACTACGGCATCCGCTATCCATTCGAGAAGCTCGACCTGATCGGCATCCCCGACTTCGCCGCCGGGGCGATGGAGAACGCCGGGGCGATCACGTTTCGCGAGACCGACCTGCTCGTCGATGAGCAGTCCTCGGTGCTGGCCCGGAAGCGCGTGGCGCTGGTCGTCGGCCATGAGATCGCGCACATGTGGTTCGGCGATCTGGTGACGATGAAGTGGTGGAACGACATCTGGCTCAACGAGGGCTTCGCCACCTTCATGTCCACCAAGCCGCTCGAGGCGTGGAAGCCGGAGTGGCGCACGGAGCTGGACATGCCGGTGGAGACGGACGACGCGCTGACCACCGACTCGCAGCGCTCCACGCGCCCCATCCGCCTCCCGGTCACGACCGAGAGCAGCGGCCTGTTCGACTCCGGCATCGTCTACGGCAAGACCGCCTCCGTGCTGCGCATGGTCGAGGAGTGGGTCGGGCCGGACGCCTTCCGCGACGCGATCCGCGTCTATCTCAAGAAATACTCGTGGAGCAATGCCGCGGCCGAGGACTTCTGGGCGACGATCCGAGGATCGGCGAAGCAGCCGATTGATGTCGTGCTGCAGTCGTTCGTCGACGTCACCGGCGCGCCGTTGCTCCGCGTGAGCGAGACATGCACCGTGACGCAGGAGCGCCTCCTGCCGAAGACGGAGGCGCCGGTGAAGCAGGCCTGGACCATCCCGATCTGCGCCTCCGGCACTACCGGCTGCCAGGTGATCAGCGGCGATGCCGCGCTGCCGTCGTGCGGCCGCTATCTCAGCCGCGCGGGAGCGAGCTACTACGTCGTCGACTATCCGGCCGCGACGCGCGCGGCGTTCCGCACGAAGCTGCAGACCTTCCCGGCCGCGGAGCGGATCTCGTATCGCGGCAATGAGTGGATCCTCGTGCGCACGATGCATCGCGAGGCGGGCGAGTACCTCGGCCTGCTGCGAGCCCTCCCCCGCACCGCGGAGCGGCAGCTCGTGACGGAGACCGTCGACTCGCTCGTCTACCTCGGCCAACGCCTCGTGGACGATCACAACCGCGACGCCTGGCGCGCGTACGTCCGCGACGCCGTGCGCGGCCTCGCACCGGCGACATGGGACGCGCCGAAGGGGGAGACCTCCGAGCAGCGCATCGCCCGCGCCTACGTCCTCTGGGCCGTCGGCTACCTGGCCGCCGATCCGGACGTCATCGCCGGCGCGCGGCGGACGGCCGAGCAGTACATGAAGGACCCGACGTCCGTCGACGCGCTGATCGGCGACCGGGCGCTGCGCATCAGCGCGGTGTACGGCGACGAGGCGTTCCTCACCCGCGTGACCGAGGAGCTCGGGCGCGCGGCGACGCCGGAGATCGCGGCGCGCTACCGCAACCTGCTGCCGTTCTTCCGCGACCCGAAGGCCGTCGGCCGCGCCTACGAGTACATCTACGGCGACCGCATCCGGACGCAGGACCTGCCCGCGGTCGCCTCGGCCGGCTTCGCCGATCCGGCCACGCGCGCCGCCGCCTGGAGCGCGGCGAAGCTGCACTGGGCGGAGGTCGAGCAGAAGGCCACCGGCGCGGTGGGCCGCATCGCCTTCGCCGCTGGCGCCTTCTGCGATCCCGCCTCGCGCGCCGAGGTGGAGCAGTTCTTCAAGGAGCACCCGCCGCGCAACGGCACGCGCGGGGTGACGCGCGCGCTGGACGCGATCGATACCTGCATCGCCTTCAAGGCCGCGCAGCAGGCGTCGTTCGACGCGGCGCTGGGCAAGTGAAGCCAACGAAGGATGACCTCGAGGCCGCGCGGGGCAAGACCCTGCCGGACGTCATCGCGTCCGGCCTCGACGTCCTTTTCTGCGGCATCAACCCCGGCCTGTACACGGCGGCGGTGGGACATCACTTCGGCAGGCCGGGCAACCGCTTCTGGCCGACGATCCATCGCGCTGGCTTCACGCCGCGGCTGCTGAAACCGGAGGAGCAGCAGGAGCTGCTGACGTACGGCTGCGGCATCACCAACCTGGTCGCCCGCGCCACCACAGCCGCCGCCGAGCTGTCGAACGCGGAGCTGGAGGAGGGCGGACGCCTCCTCGCCGCGAAAGTGCGCCGGTTCAGGCCGCGCGTGCTGGCCATCGTCGGCATCGGTGCGTATCGCACCGCCTTCGGACGGCCGCGGGCGAAGACCGGCCTGCAGGAGGAGGGCATCGGCGACACGGCGCTCTGGATCCTTCCCAACCCGAGCGGGCTCAATGCGAACTACCGTCCGGCGGAGCTGGTGGAGCTGTACCGCGAGCTGCGGGAGTGGGTAGCCGTACAATAGCCGCCTCATGCGCCGCACTGCTGCAGTCCTCACCCTCCTCCTGGCCGTGGCCTGCCGACGCGAGGCGCCGAAGGCCGAATACTACGCGCCGACCGACGAGCAGGCGAAGGCGTTCGCCGGCTACTACCTCGACGCGCTGCAGAAGCCGGACGCCGAGCGGGCGGCGCTGCTCATCGACTGGGACGCGCTCATCGACAAGGCCACGTCCGACGCCGGCATCGAGAACGAGCTGTTCCGGCAGGCGTTCGTGCGCGGGGCGAAGAAGAAGGCGAACGGTCCCGAGTTCGTGAAGCAGCTCAGCGACGTGATGCGCAACGGCGGCAGCCTGCACCTGCTGCGCGTCCGCACCGCGGCGGACGGCAGCAAGCGCGCCGTCTTCCGCCTCCTCCTCCCGGATGGCGCGGTGAACTACCACGAGATGCTCATCAGCCGCGATGCGGCGGGCGCCGTCCGGGCGCGGGACATCTACGTCTACACCAACGCCGAATTCCTCACCGACACCATGCGCCGGATGTTCTTCTTCAGCCTCGCCCAGGACCCGAGCGCGCTGCAGAAGCTCGCCGGCCGGAAGAACCCCTTCCTCGAGCACGTCGAGGATTACAAGCAGATGCTGCAGAAGCTGCGCGAGGGCGACGGCAAGGGCGCGGAGGAGATGTACCGGCGGCTGCCGGAAGAGACGCGCAGGCAGAAGAGCGTGATGCTGGCCCACGTCTTCGCCAGCTCCAAGCTCGGCAACGACGAGGCGTATCTGAAGGCGATGGACGAGATGCGCCGGGCCTTCCCTCACGACGGCGGCGTCGACCTGATGTCGATCGATGCCTTCATCCTGAAACAGAAGTGGCCCGAGGCGCTGGCGGCCATCGACCGCGTCGACGCGGCGGTGGGCGGCGACCCGTACCTGGACGTCTTCCGTTCCAACGTCCTCCTCCGCTCCGGCGACGTGAAGAAGGCGCACGACTTTTCCCTGCGCGCCGGCGTCCGCGAGCCGACCCTGCCCGCGGCCTACTGGGCCCAGGTGCACGTGTCGCTGGCGCGCCACGACTACGCCGAGACGGCGCGCCTGCTGAGCTGGCTCCGCGACCACCTGCGCGTCGAGATCGCCGACCTGACCACGCTCCCCGATTACGCGGGGTTCGTGGCGTCGCCGGAGTACGAGGAGTGGATGAAACGATGAACGATGAGAGATGAACGATGAACGCTCGCCGTCCGTTCATCGTTCATCCTTCATCGTTCATCGTTCGACACGCAACCCTTCTTAGCCCGATTCGTACTATCCCCCATGCCAGACCTCTCCATCCGCAACCTCTCCAAGACCTATCCGAACGGCCCGCGCGCGCTGAACGACGTCACCCTCGACATCCCCACCGGGATGTTCGGCCTCCTCGGGCCGAACGGCGCCGGCAAGTCGACGCTCATGCGCACCCTGGCCACGCTCCAGGAGGCCGACTCCGGCACCGTTCGCCTCGGCGACCTGGACGTCCTCCGCGAGAAGGACGCGGTGCGCCGCATCCTCGGCTACCTGCCGCAGGAGTTCGGCGTCTACCCGCGCATCTCGGCCGAGACGATGCTCAGCCACTTCGCCGTGCTCAAGGGAATCGCGGCGTCGAAGGAGCGGAAGGAGGTCGTCGACGCCCTGCTGCACCGCGTCAACCTCTATGAAGTGCGCAAGCAGAGCCTGGGCACGTTCTCGGGCGGCATGCGCCAGCGCTTTGGCATCGCCCAGGCGCTGATCGGCAGCCCGAAGCTGATCATCGTCGACGAGCCGACCGCCGGTCTCGATCCGGGCGAGCGGGTGCGCTTCCACAACCTGCTGGCCGAGATCGGCGAGAACGTGATCGTCATCCTCTCCACGCACATCGTGGAGGACGTGGCCGATCTCTGCAGCCGGATGGCCATCATCTCCAACGGCCGGGTGCTGATGAGCGGCGACCCGGCGGACGCGGTGCGCGGCATGGAAGGAAAGATCTGGCAGCGGACCATCACGCGCGCCGAGGTCGACGCGTACAAGCGGGACTACGCGGTGATCTCCACGCGCCTGGTGGCCGGGCGGACGATCATCCACGTCTACAGCGACGCCTCGCCGGGCGACGGCTTCGAGCCGACGGCCGCCTCGCTGGAGGACGTCTACTTCGCCACGCTCCATCAGGCGGACGGCAGGAAGGCCGAGGAGGCCGCGTGAGCGCCGTGCTGCGGGAGATCTTCCGTTTCGAGCTGCGCGTCCACCTGCGCGGCTTCCTCTTCTACATCGCCCTGATCTTCTTCTTCCTCCTGTCGTTCGGCGCGGTGACCAGCGAGAACGTGACGATCGGCGGCGCGGTGGGCAACGTCCACCGCAACGCGCCGTACGTGATCATGCAGTTCCTCCTGGTCTTCTCCGCGTTTTTCGGCGTCTTCAGCACGACGGCCTTCGTCTCCAACGCCGCATTGCGCGACTACGAGCTCGGCACCGACGCGCTCTTCTTCTCCACCCCCATCCGCAAGCGCGACTACGTCATCGGCCGCTTCCTCGGCTCGTTCCTGATGTCGGTCCTGATCTTCCTCGGCGTGGTGCTGGCCTTCATCATCGGCAGCTTCATGCCCTGGCTGGAGAAGGAGCGGGTGGGCGCCTTCGCCCTCGGCCCTTACCTCTACTCGCTGGCCGTGCTCGTCGCCCCGACCGTGCTGCTGCTCAGCGTCGTCTTCTTCTCCGTCGCGCTGCTGTCGCGGAGCACGATGGCCACGTACGCCAGCGCCGTGGCCTTCCTCGTCGGCTACATCGTGGCCTCGGCAGTGACGGGGAACAACCTCAAGTACGAGAAGGTGGCGAGCCTCCTCGACCCCTTCGGCCTGACCTCGTTCGCCATCGCCACGCGCTACTGGACCGTGGCCGAGCGGAACACGCAGGTCTTGCCGCTGGAAGGGGTCTTTCTCTGGAACCGGCTGCTCTGGATCGCCGTCGCGGTCGCCATCTTCTGCTGGACGCTCTGGAAGTTTCGCTTCGAGACCGGCTCGCGCAAGTCGCGCAAGAAGGAACGGAAGCGGGCCGCGGCCGCGCCGGAACGGGTGGAGAGCCAGCCGTACGCCGTCCCTCGCGTCGAACCGCGGGCGGCGTGGCTGGCGCAGTTCCGGAGCACGCTGCGCCTCGAGCTGCGCATGGTGCTGACCAGCATCCCGTTCATCGTGATCCTCGTCCTGTCGCTGGCGAACGTCAGCGGCGGGGCGGTGGAGAGCGGCTCGATCTTCGACACGAACGTCTATCCCGTCACCATCCAGATGATCAACGCCATCGAGGGAGGCTTCATCATCTTCGCCCTCCTCATCCTGGCCTACTACAGCGGAGAGATGGTCTTCCGCGAGCGGCAGGTGAAGCTCCATGAAGTGGTGGACGCCGCGCCGGTGCCGACTTCCGCGGTGTGGGCGGGCAAGCTCGCCGCGCTCTGGAGCGTGGCCTGGATCCTCCTCGCCGCGGCCATGGTGGCCACGCTCGCCGTGCAGACGGCGAAGGGCTTCCACGACTACGACTTCGGCCTCTACCTGCGCGGGCTCTTCCTCGTCATCGGCCTGCGGCTGCTGATGGTGGCCACGCTGGCCTTCGTGCTCCAGGTGCTGACGAACAATAAGTACGTCGGCTTCCTCCTGATGCTCCTCTATCTGGTGAGCGGGTTCGTCCTGCCCGCGATGCACCTCGAGCATCACCTCTACCGCTTCCCCACCGCTCCGCAGGCCATCTACTCGGACATGAACGGCTACGGGCACTTCGTCCGGCCCATCGTCTGGTTCGACGTCTACTGGGCGCTCTTCTGCGGCCTGCTCGTGCTGGCCATGCACCTGCTCTGGGTACGCGG
>DATEOX010000009.1:0-14549 GCA_035273585.1 Thermoanaerobaculia bacterium | reverse complement strand
CGGTGGACGTGTCTTCCGGGTGGAAGACCTCCGAGATCACCCAGACCCTCACTTGGCCACGAAGCAGTTCCCGATCGCCAGCGCGTCCATCTTCGTGCGCATGAAGCAGTCCAGCGCTTCCTGCGGCCGGCAGACGATCGGCTCGTTGTCGTTGAACGAGGTGTTGAGGACGACCGGCGTCCCGGTCAGCTCGCCGAAGGCGTTGATCAGCGACCAGTAACGCGGCGTGTGCTCCTTCTGCACCGTCTGCAGGCGGCCCGTGCCGTCGACGTGGGTCACGGCCGGGATCTCCGCCTGTTTGTCCGGCCGCACGCCGTACACCTTGATCATGAACGGGTCGGGATAGGTCTGGTCGAAGTAGTCGCCCGTGGCCTCCATCAGCACGGACGGCGCAAACGGGCGGAACGCCTCGCGGTGCTTGATGCGCGCGTTGAGGATCTCCTTCATGTCCGCCCGGCGCGGGTCGGCGATGATGCTCCGGTTGCCGAGGGCCCGCGGGCCCCACTCCATCCGCCCCTGGAACCAGCCGATGATGTCGCCCGCCGCCACCCGCTCCGCGGCGCGCTTCACGATGTCGTCATCGCTGAGCAGCTCGTAGCTGATGTTCGCCGCCTTCAGCGTCGACTCGATCGCGGCGTTGTCGAACTGCGGGCCGGTGTAGGCGTTGTGCATCTCGAACACGCGCGGCTGTCCGAGGAGCTGGTGGTAGATGTAGTAGCAGACGCCCATCGAGGTGCCGGCGTCGCCCGCGGCGGGCTGGATGAAGATCTCCTCGAAATCGGTATTCGGCAAGATCTTGCCGTTGAACGACGAATTGAGGGCCACGCCGCCGGCCATGCAGAGGGCCTTCTCGCCGGTCTCGCGCGCCAGGCGCCGGACGACGGCGAACTCCGCCTCCTCGAGCATGACCTGCATGGAGGCGGCGATGTCCTCGTGATACTTCGTGATCTCCGTGCGCGGCACGCGCGGATCGCCGAACTCCTTGACGAAGTGGTCGGAGTAGAGGTTGCCCAGCACCGGCTCGCTCTCCGTCCACGACATCGTCACCCCCTCGGCGTGATGGACGAAGTAGTCGAGGTCGAGCTCGAACGTGCCGTCCTTCTGCAGCCGGACGATCTTGCGCATCCGGTCGAGGTACTTCGGCTCGCCGTACGGGGCGAGGCCCATGACCTTCCCCTCGTCGCCGTATTTCGGGAAGCCGAGCCACTGGGTGACGGCGGTGTAGAAGATGCCGAGGGAGTGGGGGAAGTTGACCTCGCCGTGGATGTCCATCTTCGCGTCGTGGCCGACGCCCCACATCGTGCTGACGAAGTCGCCCATGCCGTCGAGGGAGAGGACCGCGGCGCGCTCGAACGGGGAGACGAAGAAGGCGCTGGCCATGTGCGCTCGGTGATGCTCGACATTGTGGAAGTCGGCCTTGAGCGAGGAGGCCTCCACGCCCATCCGCTCGCAGAAGACGGTCTTCAGGTCGCCGACCTTGAAGGCGTTGTTCAGGCGGTCGCGGATGAAGTGGAGCGAGGGGCGCTTGGAGAAGGCGAAGAGCGCCTTCTTCATCAGGTTCGCCGTCGGGTTGCGGCTGATGCCGATGTGGTCGAGGTCCTGAGGGGTGATGCCCGCCTCCCCGAGGACGTGGCGGATGGCCGCCACGGGGAAGCCCGCCTGGTACTTGATGCGGCTGAAACGCTCCTCCTCGACCGCGGCGACGAGGCGCCCGTCGCGGATCAGGCAGGCGGACGCTCCGCCGTGGTACGCGTTGATGCCGAGAACGTACAAGAGAAAAGACCTCCGAGAGTTGCTGGTTGCTGGTTACTGGTTGCTGGTGGAAAACCGGTCTACAAGCAACCAGTAACTAGTAACCAGCAACTGTTTTTCACGGCCGCGACCCATCATCGGCAGCATGCCTGAGCGTTTCCAGAGTACGACGACCCACGTCCTGCCAGGTCGGAAATTTGAGCGCCTGCGCTCGCGCCCGCTCGCGCAACGTGTCCTGCAGAGCCGGATCGGAGACCACCCGGCGCAAGGCGCGGGCGATGTCGCGCGGATCGAACGGATCGTAGTAGACCGCCGCGTCGCCGGCGATCTCCGGCATCACGCCGGAGTTGGAGCAGGCGATGGGCAGTCCGGCAGCGAGCGCCTCGATGAGCGTGTTCGGGCAGTTCTCGCAGGTGGACTGGAAGACGAACAGCTCGCAGTGGGCCATCCAGGCCAGGATCTGCTCATGCGTCACGCCGCCGGTGAAGACGACGTGCTCCTCCAGCCCGTGCCGGGTCACGGTCTCGTGCAGCCGCGCGGCGTAGTCGACGTCCAGCGGATTGCCGACGATGACCAGCTTCAGCTCCTGGGCGATGAAGTAGTCGCGCTCCACCGCGTAGGCCTCGATCAGCTCCGCCACGTTTTTGTAGCGATAGAGATTGCCGACGAAGAGCATGGCCCGCTTCGGCGGGTCGGCCACGGCCGGGACGTTGGCGCCGGCGAGCTTGCCGGCGTCGCGGCCGTGGTAGATCACGTCGCTGCGCCGCCGCGCGTCGAAGCCGAGCTGCTCGAAGATGCCGCGGAAGTACTGGGAGATGAAGATCACCCGCGTGGCGCGCGCGGTCGAGATCCGCATCAGCAGGCCGGTGAGCTTCATGTAGGCCCAGAGATAGAAGCCGACGTTGCGCACGGTCATCGAATCGCAGAACGGCCCCGCGTTGCGCAGGGCGAGCACGATAGGCGTGCGGGTGAAGAGAGGGATGATGTTCGCCGTGCAGAAGAGGACGTCGATCCTCTCGTCCCGCAGCACCTTGCCGAAACGGAGCTGCTCCCACAGCAGCTTCACCACCGGGTTGAAGCTCTGCCCGCCGATGACCCGCATCTGCATGTTGGGCGAGAGGCTGGGACGGAGGGCCTCCGCCGACGACTCCTGGACGAACAGCACGACGTCGTGCTCGCGGTCGATCCCGTCCTCCGCCCACACCTTGAGCAGATGACGCAGATGCGTCAGCGAGCCGCCGTTCATGCGGTAGAGGGCGCTGATTCCGATGCGCATGGATTACTTGATGCCGCGTCCGACGAGGAACCCGGAGCGGAAGACCTCGTGCTCCGTGAACCCGGCCTCGGCGAACCACCGCCGCAGCGCAGCCGCGGTCTGGGGGTGGTCATGAGCCGGCGAGAACATATCAAAGGTGTCGAGCGTCGACCATTCCCGGTGTTGGGCATCGGTCAGGGGGAAGAGTCCGTGATGGTTCGCCACCGGCAGGAGGCGCCGGATCTTGCGCCCGAACGGCAGCCGGCCGACGGCGTTGCTCAGCGGCAGGAAGACCCGGACGAGCCATTGCACGACGCGGTAGAGCGTGGGGCGCGGGAGGCGCCGGAGCAACGGCCGGAGCCAGTACTGCGGCAGGAGAAACGAGTAGAGCGAGCGCTTGTAGACGTCGACCGCCAGCCGCCCTCCCTTCCGTACCTTGGCGGCGATGCTGGCGAAGGTCGTCGCCGGCGACGGCGTGTGCTGCAGGACGCCGAAGCAGTACGCGCCGTCGAAAACGCCGTCGGCGAACGGCATCCTGGAGAGATCGCACTGGATGACGTGCAGGCGCTCGTAATGCCCGAGGTTCTGGTGACAGGCGACGACGGACGATGAAATGTCGACGGCCACGACCTCGGCACCGGCTTCGAGGGCGATCTCCGCGAAACGTCCCGCGCCGCAGCCGGCGTCGAGCATCCGCTGACCGGCCAGCGACTCCGGCGTCCAGCCGGAGTAGCCGTAGAAGCGCTGCCGCGAGATCGGCACGCGCGAATGGCTGTCCAACTGGGTGCCGGCGAAGAGCTGCCACTGGAAGCCGAAGTTTCCCGCGTAGCTCCCGCCGACGAAACGGGGAATGAAGTCGACGATGGGCCAGCTCGTCGGACATGCCGCGCAGCGAAGCTCCCCGCTTCGGATCTGGCCTTGTTCTTCGACGTCGTCATGCAGCGCGAGCGAGCCGCCGCAGTCGGGACACCGGAGAAGATCGAGAAGGGATCGTCTCACGTCGTTTCAGGCCGTAATGCCATATTCACGCCGCCAGAGCTCGAACATCGTCAGAGCGAAAAGGCGGCTGCCGTTGGAGAGGCCGCGGCGCTGCCCCTCGATGAGCGTGTCGACGGTGCGCCGGTCGAAGACCTCGTCGTCCTCGCGCAGGGCGGCGATCATCGCCTCTCCCCACGCGCCGGCGAACCAGTCGTGCAGCGGGATGGAGAAGCCCTGCTTGCGCGTGGCGTCGAACTCCTTCGGCAGGACGCGCGCCGCCAGGCGGCGGAGCATCATCTTCCGCTCGGAGTACGTGGCCTTGAGGCGCGCCGGCACGCGGCCGTAGGCGAAGTCGATGATCCGGTAGTCGAGGAACGGCGCGCGCACCTCGAGCGAGGTGAGCATACTGGCCCGGTCGACCTTGGTCAGGATGTCGTCCACGAGGTAGCTGCGGAAGTCGAGGCGCGTGGCTTGGTCGACGATGCCCAGCCCGTCCTCGACGAGGCTGAGCTTGTAGCCCTCCGGCGTGAGCGCGCCGTTGCGAGACAGTCCGAGGGGGCGGAGCAGCGCGGCGCGCGTCCGGTCATCAAAGTACGTGTTCGCCTGCGCGAGGCGCAGCGGCTTGGGGGCGGTCAGGCCGAGGAGAAAGTTGCGGCCCTTGAGCCCGACGGGGAGTACGTGCTTCGCCGCGGCGTGCGTCACGCGCGCGACGGGGCCGGGAAAGAGGCGGCGGAAGCGCGCCTGGTGCTGGATCCAGTTGTAGTGCGGATAGCCGGCGAACAGCTCGTCGCCGCCGTCGCCGCCGAGGGCGACCGTCGCCTGCTCGCGGATCAGGCGCGAGACGAGGAAGGTGGGGATCATCGAGGAGTCGGCCATCGGCTCGTCGTACTGCCGCGCCAGTTGCGGTAGCAGCGAGACGCTTGCCGGCGAGGCTGCCAGTTCGACGTGATCGGTGCCGAAGTGGCTGGCGATCAGCCGCGCGTGCTTCGCCTCGTCGTAGCTGCCGTGGCCGGGGAAGCTGATGGTGAACGTCTTGACGTGGCTCCGGGCGCGGGCGGCCATTGCCGTCACCAGCGAGGAGTCGAGGCCGCCGCTGAGGAGGATGCCCACCGGCACGTCGGCGAGCATCTGCCGCTTGACGGCATCCGCCAGCAGCGACTCCAACTCGTCCACCAGCTCCTCGGCATCGACCGCTGTGCGCTCGGCGGCGGGCGGCAGCGTCCAGTAAGCCCAGCGCTTCCGCGCGCCGCTGTTCAGGTCGAAGAGCATGGCGTGGCCCTGGGGCAGCTTCTCCACGCCGGCCAGGAGGCACATCTCGCCCGGCACGTAGCCGTAGGCGAGGTAGAACTCGAGCGCGTGGGGGTCGAAGCGGCGCGGGCAGGCCGGGTCGGCCATCAGCGCCTTCAGCTCCGAGGCGAAGGCGAGGCTGCCGCCATCGGCGCGGACGTAGAGCGGCTTCTCGCCGGCCCGGTCGCGTGCCAGGAGCACCGTCTGGCTGCGGCGGTCGTGCAGCCCCATGGCGAACATGCCGTTCAGGCGCGGGAGCATCCCGACGTCCCACTGCCGGTATGCGGCGAGGACGACTTCCGTGTCGCTGGCGGTGCGAAAGGCGTGGCCGAGCTGCTCGAGCTCCGCCTTCAGCTCGAGGTAGTTGTAGATCTCACCGTTGAAGGTGATGCAGAGGTCGCCGTGCATGTCGAGCATCGGCTGGTGGCCACCCGGCGAGAGGTCGATGATGGCCAGCCGGCGATGGCCGAAGCCGACCCGGCGGTCGGCCGACCACCAGAGGCCGGCATCGTCCGGCCCGCGATGCGACATGGCGTCGCGCATCGCGCCGAGCGGCAGCGAGTCGTCGATCGGCTTGGTGGAGAGGACTCCGACGATTCCGCACATGATCAGTCCTTCGTCTTCCGCGCCACGACGATGCCGCTGCGGTCGGAGAGGATCCGCTCCGCGCCGGCCGTCTTGTCGAAATAGCCCCAGAACGTCTCGGGCGGGATCACCCGCTGGTAGGCGTGGTTGCCGTACGAGTCGAAGGTGTTGGTCCAGGTGCTCTTGAAGTCGGGCATGAGGTCGTAGTACGAGGCCGCGCCGCTGCGGCGCATGAGATACCGCAGCCCCGGGAAATAAGCGAGCGCGGCCAGGACACCCGTCACGAACAGCAGCTTGTAGCGGTCCATTCTGCTCAGGCGCTTGCGGAGGCCCATGATCAGGCCGATGCGCATCCGGCCGAGCATGGAGGTGGCGGAGCTGTAATGGGTGGCCAGGAGGCGTCCGTCGCGGCGGAGCACGCGCAACAGCTCGCCCACGGTCATGGCCGAGTCGCGCGTGTGCTGGATGACCCCCTCGCAGTAGACGAGGTCGAACTGGTCGTTGGCAAAGGGCAGTGCGGTGATGTCCCCCTGCACGCCCACCCACTCCGGCTGCATCCGCAGCTTGCGGGCCACGACCTCGATGGCGGACGAGAGGTCGACGGAGACGACCGACGCGCCGCGTCCGGAGATCCAGCGCGACTGGTCGCCCGCCCCGGCGCCGGCGTCGAGCACGAGCTTGTCCGCGAATTCCTCGGGCGCGACCTGGAAGCGGGAGGCGACCCGCCACTGCAGGTCCTTCTCCGAGCGCATCCCCGCATTCCAGCTCCACTGGAAGCCGAAGCTCTCCACGGTCTCCTCGGTCTGGAAGGCGCCCTCGCGCTCGGGCGGCGGCTGAAGGCCGAACGGCGCGAGCCAGTCGGCGTAGCGGCGGGCCAGTTCCGGCGTCGCCCGCACGACGCAGTCGACGATCGGGTAGCCGTGATTCGTGCCGTCGATGCGCAGCGCGCCGTGAATCGGGACGCCGGCCGGCGTGCGGGTGGCCACGATGGGCGTCATCGGCGCGCCGGTCATCGGGTCGCGCCACTGCAGGCGGTCGAAGAGGTTGCTCACGAGCGTTTCACTCCCTGATAGACGCCGCCCAATGCCGGCGTCCTGCCCAGCCGCCGCTTGACCATCTGGATCCAGCGGTCGACCCGTTTGTCGCCGAAGAGGACGAGGAGGATGTAGTAGATGAAGAACATCGGGCTGCGCCACAGCCCCGTGCGCGCCACGCCCCACGCGTAGCGGCTGAAGACGCCGAACGGCTTGTCGGCCTGCATCCAGAGGAACGGATACGAGTAGTGCCCCATGTCCTTGATGATCCGTTTTGCCACGCGCACGTGCCGCTGCTCGTCGATGGCGCGCGCGATGTCCAGCATCCCGCGCAGGAAGAACAGCGAGCCCTCCGTGGTGTGCGACTCGGGCGTGAACTTGCCGCGCTCCGCCTCCGCCTGCCCGAAGAAGGGCGTGTTCCCCTGCCGGTAGAGGACGAGGATCTCAGGGAGGAAGAGGCCGTTCATGTCCGCCAGGATGTTCGCCACGAGCCAGCACTGGTAGAGGGTGATGCCGTCGAAACGGTCGGTGGCGTACTGCAGCGACTTCCCGCGGTGCAGGACCATCCCCGGGATGACTACCGACCTGCGATAGAACGTCACGATCGTGTCTTCGCCGGCGGGGAAGAAGCGCTCCCCGTCGAAGTAGCGGGAGATGGAGATGATGTTCTTCGGGTCGTCCTCGAACGCGGCCCAGGTGCGGAGGACGACGCCGATGTCCTCGTGCCGCGCGATCCCCTCCCCCACCGTGCGCAGAGCGCCGGGACACATCAGGTCGTCGTTTCCCATGAAGAAGCAGTAGTCGCCGGTCGAGCGCCGGATGGTCTCGCGCAGGTTGCCGTCGTAGCCGAGGTTCTTCTCGTTCTCGAAGTAGCGGATGCGGTCGGTCTTGGCCTGGTACCGCTCGACGACAGCGCGGATCGCGGCCCGCTCCGGCGAGCGATCCTCGACGATCACGATGTCGTAGTCGTCGTAGTCCTGAACCAGGACCGAGTCGAGCAGCTCGGGCAGGACATCGGCCCGGTTGTAGGCCGGGATGCAGACGGAGAGTTTCGGTCTCATGGTTGTCAGGTGTCATCCTGAGCTGCGCAGACAGCGAAGGATCTCCTCGTGCTTGGCGGGAGATCCTTCACCGTCCTGCGCGGCTCAGGATGACACGGGTCGGAAGTCGAGGAATCCGTGCACGCGCGGGTAGCGCCTGCCGCACGCGCCGCACCGCGCCCCATCCACCTCCAGCGCCAGCTCCTCGGCGCGGCAGTCGATGCAGCGCATCAATTGCAACAGCTCATCATCCTTCAGGCGCCGACGGCGCAGCAGGCGCGACGCGATCTCGTGGATGCGCGGCACGGAAGCCGGCTCGGGACGCCCTTCCTCGCCGTCGCCGCCGGTCAGGCCGTCATCGATCAGCTCCTCGCCGACACTCCACTTGATGGAGTCGCGCCAGTAGAGCTGCACGTGAAGGTCCTCCGGATTGCGCACCAGCCGGCTGTAGAGCTGCCCGACGCGGCGCTTGCCGAAGCGGGGCTCGAAGCGCTCCACGTCCCAGCGCGATTTGCGGAAGATGCGCAGCGTCTCGCCGTCGTAGCTCACCCGGTTCCGGTGGTCGAGATAGGGCACGATGATGTCGAACAGCTCGTTCGGCGTCTCGATGTAGCCCGCCCTGGCCACGCGCTGCAGCTCGCCGAGCGCCGCGGCCGGGTCGACCACGTGCTCGACGACGTGGAAGCAGAGGGCGTAGTCGAAGACGCGGTCCCGGAACGGCAGGCGCTGGAGGTCGGCCCAGACGAGCGACTTCCCGTTCGCCCGGACGTTGCCCATCTGCGACTCGCGTCCGGTCGGGTCGTAGTCGACGACCACGTTCGCGTACGGGTTTGGGGCCGCGCCGCCGCCGGCGTCGAGGACGAGGTCCTGCCGGCCGATGCCGAAGTCGAGCTTGCGCAGCTTCCAGGCGAGCGCGTGCAGGCCGAGCGCCTTGGCCACGCTGCGCGCCGCGCGGACGCCGATCATGCCAGCACCTCCAGCATCTGCCGCATTCGGCCCACGACGTCGTGGCCGTCTTTCTTCACCCGTTCGTGCCCGGCGCGGGCGATCGCCCGCCGTTCGTCATCATGAGCGAGGTAGTAGCGAATCTTCTCGACGAGGTCGTCCGCGTTGCGGAAGAAGGCGATCTCCCTCCCCTCCTCGAACAGCGAGGCGAGGTCGTCCGAGTACTGCGAGAGGAGAAACGCGCCCGAGGCCGGCACCTCGAAGCAGCGCCGCGTGTAGGTGTCGCGGTTCAGCGTCGACAAGAACGAGAGCACGATCTTCGAGGCGTTCAGCACGCGGTTGTAGCGCTCGCCGTCGAGATACTCCGGCTTCGGGATGCGGCTCACGATCGCGGAGCTCTCCCACTCCGGGCCGAAGATCCGGAGGTCGATGCCGGCGTCGAGCACACGCCCGAGAATCGCATCGCGGCCGTCGGCTTCGAAGTGGCCGGCGAAGACGACGTCGTACTCCTGCGGCAGGTCCATCGGATAGTTGCGCGTCGGGATGTAGAAGGAGCGGAGGAGGTGCACGTCGCGGGCGCCCGCGGCGCGGTAGTCGTCGATGTTGCGGTGGCGGTAGACGAAGTTCGTGTCGTACTCGCGCAGCCCGGCGCGGAACCGCCGCCAGTGCAGCGCGCTCGCGCTCGGGCTGAAGGGATCGTCATTGTTGATCGACACCCGCTTCGTTTTGATCCTGCGCAGCGTCGACGGCAGGATGTGCGTGCCGCGGTAGGCCAGGAAGACATCCGGTTTTGCCTGCTCGCAAAGAGAAACGACATCCGCGTTGTACCTGCGCACGATCGGTCCTTCGATCAGCTTGTTCTGCAGCCGCGCGCCGAACGAGCGGAACTCGTCCCGCCCGATGCCGAGGACGCTGCGGAAGCGCGGCGCCCAGTAGAGCTCCTCCACCTCGTGGCCGAGCGCGCGCAGCGCCGCCGCGCAGGCGCGCTCGTGGATCTCCGAATGCCCGTCTCCGGCCATCACGATCTTCAAAGAATCCCCAGAATGCGGCACACCTTCTCGTACCGATGCAGCCAGCGGTGCTCGCGCAGCGACCGCTCCCGGGCCCGTTTTGCGATCGCCGCCGCCTCGTCCGGATGAGCGAGGTAGTAGCGGATCAGCTCCAGCATCTCGTCGCGCCCCGAGTAGCAGAGGATCTCCCGTCCGACGTCGAAGTGCTGGGCGAGGTCGGCGTTGAAACTGGTCAGGTACACGCCGCCGCCGCAGCCGGGGATCTCGAAGTCGCGCCCCTTCACGTTCGTCAGCTCCTCGGAGTAGCCGATGCCGCCCATCCCGAGGTTGATCCCGCTCCGGCAGAAGACCTCGGCCGGCTCCTTGGCCCACGACGAGCCGGGCCAGCCGGCGCCGAACGTCGCGACGTCGATGCCCTCGCGGCGGAGGTACTCGATCACCGAGGTGCGAAATCCGTACGCCGCGCCGAGGAAACTGACGCCGAGGTCCTGCTCGACCGGCAGCGGGTGGTAGGCCTCCTCGTCGTACCCCTCGGGCATGTAGATGGGGCGGCCGTCCTCGGCCAGGTACCACTCGGTGGCCACGCGCGCGGAGGTCCAGGAGAGGTCGAGCTCGCGGGCGATGTCCACCTGCCCGCCGCGCGCGCCGTCGATCAGTACCGTCTCCCAACTGTTCTTGTCGTCGAGGCACATGCTCACCACCGGCACTCCGAGCTCGCTCGTGATCGTGCGCAGCATCGACGGCGAGACCTCCACACCGCTGGCGTAGACGAACACCCAGTCGATGGGCCGCTCCCGGTGCACGGCGCGCATCGCCGCCAGCGCCTCGGCGTGCATGTGCCGGCGCGCCTCGAGCGCCGACGGCGTGCGCGACCAGAACGAGCTCCAGTCGAAGCCGCGCTCGCGGTAGTCGTACGCGGAGAGCGGCCCGAGCGCGCGGAGGTCGGGCAATAGGTGCCGGTGCCAGCCGTAGCTGGGGATGAAGGCGAACGTGTGGACCTCGCCCTTTTGCTTGCCCTTCACGCTGTAGCCGCGCTTCGCCAGCCGCGCGCGAATCGCCTCGATCACGCGCGCCTCGTCGTACACGAGCCTCCGCTCCGCGGCGATGGCGGCGTAGCGGTCGCGCCGGCGGCGGTACTCCTCCGCGTA
Source organism: Thermoanaerobaculia bacterium (assembly GCA_035273585.1). Lineage (GTDB taxonomy): Bacteria > Acidobacteriota > Thermoanaerobaculia > Gp7-AA8 > Gp7-AA8 > JAFAVZ01. The sequence goes on along the minus strand of DATEOX010000009.1, from coordinate 3,515 downwards.
CTGCGTCTTGCGCACCGTCCCCCAGGCGCGCTCCAGTCCGCGCGAGCGGAGCAGCCACTGCTTGAGCGACTCCTTCATCGCGTCGCCCTCGCCGCGGTCAGCGGCGCTCTCATCGTGATGCCCGCCAGCCAGAGGCCGATCGACGCGGCGAGATAGACGGCGAACGCCCGTTCGCCGCCCATCAGGATGGCGTCGCCGTTGGAGAAGACGCCGGTGAAGGCTGGGATGTTCAGCACGATGATCGGGACCATCCGCGTGAACACGGAGCGCGTCATGAGCATGGAGTTCATCATGCGCAGGTTCAGCGTGTTGATGAGGATGAGCGGGAGGAGGCCGAGCATCCCGAACTGCCAGATGGAGATCGCCGCGGGACTGACGCCGACGTTGCCGAAGTCGGGGTCATACCCGAGGTCGACGGCCATGATGCGCTGCGGCGTGCCGCGGTACGTGCCGTCTATGCTGCCCGGTACCGGTTTCGAGGGGAGGATGCGCCGCGGCACGACGGAGAGCGCCGCGCCGATCCACGGCTTCACCCCCGCCGCTCCCGCCCCGCGCCCCTCCACGAGCATGGCGCCCGGGCCGATGCTGTCGAACTTCAGGTAGATGTGGTCGAAAAACGTCCAGAGCTGCTCGGCGCGCGAGGTGCCGTCGCTGACCATCTGCTGCGACTCCTGCCGCGCCGCGGCGACGGTGATCGTGTTCTGGGAGCGGATCTGGGCGATGACGATGGTCAGCAGCACTCCGACGGTGGCCATGAAGAAGGCGATGCCGCCGTAGATCATCACCAGCGCCGTGCGCGAGAGCCGCCGCTGGTGCACCCACATCAGCAGCAGCACACACGGCACGAGCAGCGCCATACGCGACCCGACCAGCACCTCGGTGGCGGTCATCACCAGCAGCCAGATCCAGAGCAGCGGCGCAATCAGCTTCGGCTGCCGCGGATACGGCGTGAGCAGGCAGGTGACGAGGAACGCCTGGAGGATGGTGGAGATGAAGAAGAGGATGCCCACGGTCGCCGCGGACGACGTCCCTTCGGACGTGACGCTGAAGGCGTTCGCCTCCGCGTAATTCGTCCCGACGATGCCGAGGATCTGGCGGCGGATGAGCAGCGAGAAAAGGACGCTGCCCACGACGAGCCAGGTCATCCCGCGGCGGCCAATGGTCAGATTCGCCAGCCGCCCGTCCGCCATCCACCGCCAGCGCCGCCAGCCGATGCCGAACGTCACGAGCGTCAGCAGCAGCGCGACCGCCTCGATCACGGCGTATTTCACGAAGACGTCGTAGGTGGTGAGCACCCGCGACGCGATCCGGTCCCAGGCCAGGATGGTGATCGCCGCCGGCACGAAGTACCAGAGGACGTAGACGAAGAGGAGGGAGATCACCAGGACGGCCGACACGTCCCGCCGCGTCGACACCCACAGCAGGCTGCCGACGATCAGCACGTTGAGCAGGACGAGGGCGACCGTCACCGGTACTCCTCCCGGAAGCGCGCCAGCGCATGGCGGCCATCCGCATCGAGCAGGAGAAAGACGCCGACGCTGATCACGGCGTATGCCATCAGCGCCACGCCGATGGCCAGCCAGCCGGTGAACGCGAGCAGTGTCCCGACCAGGGCGGCGGTGCCGGCGAGGATCGCCGTCACCTCGGCGACGCCGGCGCGCCAGCGGACATGGCGCCGCCCGAGGACGATCGTGGCGGTCATCTGCACGGCGTACGTGGCGAAAGTGGAGATCGCCGCGGCGATGAAGCCGATGCGCGGCACCATCACGAGGTTCATGACGACGTTGAGGACGCCCGCGGTGACGGCGATGAAAAAGTACTGGTTGATCCGCTTCGTCATCCAGAAGGCGATGGTCGTGGCGTTGTTCACCGCGAGCAGCGCCAGCGCGGGGGCGATCCAGAGCACGACCGGCGCGGCGGCGGCGTAGCGACCGGAGGTCAGCACCCGCAGCAGGAGGTCGCGCTGGGAGATGGTGACGACGGTCGCCGGCAGCAGGACCCAGACCGTGAAGAGCGTCACGCGGCCGAGCATCTGCGTCGCCTGGGCCGGATCGGCGGCCTGTTTCTGGAGCAGGATGGGACTCATGAAGCCGGTGATCAGCGCAGAGAGGCCGACGGGGAGGATGGCCGCCGCCTGATAGCCGGCCACGTAGATGCCGACGTCATACGCCGGGACCATGGTGCTGAGCAGGACGCGGTCGGAGAGGTTGATCAGCCACCCGGCGGCGCCGATGCCGGCGAAGAACCAGCCGTGGCGGATGGTCGCGCGGGCGATGTCCTTCGAGAAGAAACGGCGCTCGGCGTCGTGCGGCGCGGCCCGGAAGATGGCCAGCCAGCCGGCGGCGCCGATCACGGCGCTGTTGATGGCATAGGCGATGATGACCGTCCGCGCGGAGAGGCTCAGCCAGCCGGCCGCCGCGGCGATGAGGAGGAGCTTGCCCCAGCCGTCGCCCATCATGAGAGTGGCGTACAGCCCGCGCCACCGCGCCGCGCCGCTGATGGTCAGCACCGGCGCTTTGAACACCTCGGCGGCGAGGTAGAGCAGCCCGCAGGCGACGAGCCCGCCGAGGGAGCGCGTGCGGTCGAGCGTCTCGATGGGGCGGGCGGCGGTGAGGAGGACGGCCGGGATGAGCGCCGAGACGAGGGTGGTGACGAAGAGCGTGCCGAGAAGCCGACGCGCGTGGCCCTGCTGCACCGCCTCGTGGAACATGATCTGCCCCGCGCCGGAGCCGGGCGCGGCGAGCACCGTGACGATGGCCACGACGTAGCTCGTGACGATCGCGGTGTAGCCGTACTCCGACGGCGGCAGGAGCGCCGTGAGCAGCTTCACCGCGGCGAGCGCGGCAAAGGCGGAGCCGGCTTGCGCGACGAAGACGATGGCCATCTCGCGCGCGTGGCGGGTGGTGAGGGGCATCAGGTGAACAACCAGTTGTAGGTTTTCGGGGCTCTTTGCGGGTCTTTTGTCCACCGCGCGACGTCATCGCGCGTGACGGCGCGCTCCTCCGCGTCGGCGGTGGTGCAGCGGTAGCCGGCAGCGAAGAAGAGATTGAACGTCTCGGCGAAGCGCGGGTTCGGCGTCTCGCGGTTCTGGGTCAGGGTGATCTCCATCAGCCACTTCGGCCTCGGCGCTCTTGCGATCAGCGATGTCGCTCCTTCGAGCGCCGGCAGCTCGGCGCCTTCGATGTCCATCTTCACGAAGAGCCGCGCGCCGTCGAACCGCCGTTCCAGCAGCGTGTCGAGCGTCGTGACCGGGATGGTCTGGCGGAAGGCGTCCGACACGCCCGCCCACCCGCGCACGAGCGAAGCGCCGGTACCGCCGCCGTACAGCGTCATCACGCCACGCTCGGAGGCCACGCCCACCGGCCAGACCTCGACGTCGCTCCAGCCGTTCGCCTCGATGCTGCGGAAGAGCATCTGCACGTTGGCCCGATGCGGCTCGATGGACACCACCTGCTTCCCCGCCGCCCGGGCCAGGCAGGTGTAGAGGCCGACGTTCGCGCCGACGTCGACGAACA
>DATEOX010000008.1:0-4222 GCA_035273585.1 Thermoanaerobaculia bacterium | reverse complement strand
GGTGAGCTCGCGGCCGCTGACGAACTGCTCGACGATGTAGGGGATGTCGACCCGCGGCACGTCATCGCCCCGGCCGACGAAGTAGAGGCCGCGGCTGGAGCCGCCGGCCAGTGGCTTGAGGACGAGCCGCTCGTGACGGGTGAGCATGTCATCGACGACCTGCCGGAGGTCGCCGCGCGCCACGCGCGACTCGGCGATGCGCACTTTGCCGGCGACGCGCTCCTTGGCGATCGCCTTGTCGAACGCCGCCTCGCTGGCCGCGGAGCCGGAGCCGGTGAAGGGGATGCCGCGGGCCTCCATCAGCCGCTGCACGCCGCCGTCCTCGCCGCCCGTGCCGTGCAGAGCGAGGAAGAAGACGGGGTCGTCGACGGGGAGGGTATCGAGCGCCTGCTCGAGGTCGGGGAAGATGGCAGGCCGCGTCGGGAGAAAGTCGAGCTCGAAGGGGCGCTGATGGGCGATCAGCTCGCGGGCGGAGACGTCATGCACCGCGCCGCCCGGCGCCCAGAACCAGCAGAGCGGCTCCCCGAGCGCGCGCGCCACGGCCTGCGCCGAGGCGACGGAGACGTGGCGCTCATCGGAGGGGCCGCCGAAGAGAACGATGGTGGTCATGCCGCGGTGCCGGTGCAAAGGGGCTGCCGCGAGCAGTTGCTGGTTGCTGGTTACTAGTTACTTGCGCCTCGTCCTACTAGCAACCAGCAACTAACAACCAGCAACTGCGTCAGTATCTCGCCCCGCACTCCGGGCAGAACTTCGGCGAGCCCTCGGCCTCGTGTCCGCATCCCGAGCACGACTTTTTCGGCGAGAGCGACGCGCCGCAGTCGTGGCAGAACTTGCCGCCCTGCGTCTTCGCCCCGCACTGCGGGCAGACGGCGCCGGAGACCGTGGCCACGTCGCGGGTCTTCGTCCAGTCCACCGTGCGCGCCTTCTCGTGGATCTGCTCGCGCGCGGCCTCGGCCTGCGCGGCGGCCATCTCCTCGTCGAGATCCGGGGCGCAGGTCTCGCAGAGGCCGGCCTTCTTGTTCCAGCAGATCGGCTCGCAGACGTAGTTGCCGCAGCGGGTGCACTGCTTGAAGATGGGCGCGATCTCGTCGACCGCCTCCTTCAGCGCGGAGTCGTGGGCGCTGCCGCCGACGGCGCGCTGCACCTCGTACGAGCTGTCCGCGACGCTGCCGAACACGCCGCCGAAGAGGCTCCCGGCGACGCGCGCGGCGGAGCCGAGCATGCCGATCTTGGAGGTCTGGAAGCTCGACATGTAGCCGTTGTGGCACTTCTCGCAGTAGAACTTGAACTGGTAACCGCGGTCGGTGGAGAGGTCTTCGTAGTTTCCGGTGAAACGGATAGCGACCATGTCTCGTGGGCTCCTGAAATGATGGTTGGGGCGTGCGTAAGATTATCATCCGCGCGCCGATGCGTAAGCACCTGGGAGCGGCCGCCCTATTCCTGCTGCTGGCCGTCGCGATGACTTGGCCGCTCGCGCGCTGCCTCGACCGCTGCGTGGCCTACCCCGGCGACCCCTACATCAACACCTGGATCCTCGATTGGGACTGGTACGCGACCTTCCGTCAGCCGCTCTCGCTCTTCCAGGCGAACGCGTTCTATCCCGCCAAGTACGCGCTGGCTTTCAGCGAGAACATCTACGGCATCGCCGTGCTCGCCTTCCCCATGCGTGCCCTCGGCGTGGCGCCGCTCACCACCTACAACCTGATGATGCTGGCCGGCTTCGCCTTTGCCGGCTTCGCCGCCTATCTGCTGGGATGGACGGTCACCCGCTCGTGGGTCGCCGGCGTCGCGGCCGGCATCTGCTACGCGTACGTGCCGTTCCGCTTCACGCATCTCTCGCACCTGCAGCACATCTGGAGCGGCTGGCTGCCGATGCTCATCGTAGCCCTGCTGCACTACGCGAGGCGGCCATCGTGGCCGCGGGCGGCGCTGTTCGGGGCCGTCTTCCTGATGAACGGCCTGACGAACATCCACTGGCTGCTCTTCGGCTCTTTCGCGGTCGTGCTCACGATGCCGATCGTCGTGCGGCGCTGGCTGCCGCTGCTCGCGGCGCTGGCCGTGGCGGTTGCGCTGCTGATCCCCTTCCTGCTGCCGTATTGGCAGGCGGCAAAGCTCTACGGAGCGCAGCGCAACTGGCACGAGGCGAAGGCGTGGTCGGCCCAGCCGCGCGACTGGCTCAACCCGGGGGTGGGTAACCGGCTCTACCGCGACTGGGTCGATAGGAAGGTCGATCCGGAGCGGTGGCTGTTTCCGGGGGTGCTTTCGCTCGCCCTATGCATCGTCGCGCTGCTCGGACGCCGCTCGCTCGCCATCCCTGTCCTCTGGATCACCGTCGGATTCGTCGGCTCCCTCGGGCTGCACGCCTTCTTCCACCGGTTCCTCTTCACGTACGTGCCGGGCTTCCGCGCGATCCGCGTGCCGGCGCGATGGGCGGCCATCGCGTACGTCGGCATCGCCATCCTCGTGGCGGTGGCCGTCGCCATGATCGCGCGGCGGTGGCGATGGGCGGCGGCCGTCGTCCCGCTCCTCTTTCTCATTGAGCTGCGGGCGGCGCCCATCCGCTGGTATGCGGCCGCGCCGCGCGATCCGGAGGTGTACACGTGGCTGCGCGACCACGACACCGGTCCCATCGCCGAGGTGCCGATCGATGAGGGAGGAAGCGACTATCGGTATCTGCTGCGGGCGACCCGGCATCACAAGCCGATCATCAACGGCGTCTCCGGCTTCGCGCCGCCGGAGCTGATCCGGCTCTCGACGATGTGGAGCCGCTCGCCGATCGGCGACGACTTCATCGCTGAGCTGCAGCGCATCGGCGTCCGGACGCTGGTCGTCCATGCGGACATGCTCGGCGGCCGGGACAAGGTCGTGCGCGAGTGGCTGCGGCGCGAGCTCGACCGGCGGCGCATCGGGTTCGTGCGGCGCTTCAACGACGGCATCCAGGGCGACTGGCTGTTCACCATCGGCGGAGGCGTCGTGCGGCCGCCGGAGCTGGAGACCTTCCTCAATGGCGGCTTCACCTACAGCGACGCCACCATCGGCGTGCTCGACTTCCCGCGCGCCGGCGAGCGGCTGCCGAGGGAAGGGGCGCAGTTCTCCGGGTGGGCGCTCTCGCCGCACGGCATCCGGGAGGTGAACCTTCTCTTCGACGACGGCGGCGTGCGCCTGCCGACGCAACTGATCGAGGACGCGGGGCTGAAGGGCGGCTTCCCGTGGTACCCGCGCGTGCCGCGGCCGCGCTTCGTCGCGCCGTTCCGGAAGCGGCCGCTCGGTATCCGTCCGGATACCGACGTGCAGGTGGAGATCATCGATGGGCGAGGGGAGCGGACCCTGCTGGAGGGGGTGTGGATCGACTGGCCGTGACTTCTGCTACGATCCCGTGCCTATGCGTAAGCTCTTGATTCTTGCCGCTCTTGCGACCCTTCCGATCGTTGCCGCCGCTCAGCTCAGGCTTCCGCGTCCGTCGCCGAAGCAGACCATCACCCAGGCCGCGGGCCTGACCGACATCACCATCAGTTACAGCCGCCCGGGCGTGAAAGGACGCCAGATCTGGGGCTCGCTCGTGCCGTACGGGCAGGTCTGGCGCACCGGCGCGAACGAGGCGACCACGATCCAGTTCAGCACCGATGTGACGGTCGGCGGCAAGCAGCTTCCGGCCGGCACCTACAGCCTGCACACGATCCCGGGGAAGGACTCCTGGACGATCGTCCTCAACAGCGACGCGAACCTTTGGGGCAGCTTCGGCTTCGACCCGGCCAAGGACCTGCTGCGCTTCGAGGCCAAGCCGCAGGCCGCGCCATTCACCGAATGGCTGACGTTCGACTTCACGGACGTCAACCCGGAGACGGCCACGGTGGTCCTGCGCTGGGAGAAGATCGCCGTGCCGTTCCAGGTCGTGACCGGCACCGCCGCCCGCGCGATGGCGAACATCAAGGAGGCCTTGGCCGCCGCGAAGCCGGACGACTGGCGCACGCCGTACACCGCGGCGAACTACGCCTTCGATCAGGGCGACATGGTCAACGCCCAGGCCTGGCTCGACCAGTCTCTCGCCGCCAAGCAGACGATGGCCGGCCTCTGGCTGAAGGCCCGCATGCAGGCCAAGGCCGGCAACAAGGCGGAGGCGCTCAAGACGGTCGAGGCCGCGCTCGCGCTGGCCGGGCCGGATGATGCGGATTTCGCCTCGGAGATCAAACGGCTTTCGGCGATGTGGAAGTAACCCCTCACC
>DATEOX010000007.1:0-2997 GCA_035273585.1 Thermoanaerobaculia bacterium | reverse complement strand
TGGCCAGGATGGCCAGCGGCAGGGCGAAGGGGATGCGCAGGAGCAGGAGGCAGACGAACGTGGCAATGCCCATCAGGCCGGAGAGGAAGAGCTGGCCGGAGAGCCAGGAGCTCATGCGCGACGCGATGCGGTTCAGCATCCGGCGGCGGTCGGCCCGCACTTCCGGCGGATAGAACAACAGGATCACGTTCCGCAGACGGTGGGCATCGATCAGCATGTAGGCGATCATGAACGCCACGGCGACGATCGAGGCGAGCACCGTGGCGAAGCTGCGCACGTAACCGAAGACGCTGCCGTTCGGGACTCCGACGCCGCCCTTGAGGTACTCGCGCGCGGCGCCCATCGGTATGTAGTGCTCCAGGGGGGTGAGGATGTTCGTCTCGATGAGCGTCGGCAGCTCCGCGCTGAGCTGGCTCGTCTCGGCGATCAGGCGCGGGACGAGGTAGACGGCCAGCATGGTGACGAGGAACAGGAACGGGAAGTAGACCAGCACCACCGCCGCACCGCGAGGGATGTCGCGCCGGAGCCAGAAGCGGCCGCGGATGCGCACCCAATGAACGGCCGGTGCGATGCCCGCGGCCAGGCAGGCGGCGATGAAGATCAGGACGAGGATGTCGCGGACGACCCACAGCAGGACCAGCGCGATGCCGAACGCGACCGCAATGGCCGCTTTTCTGGCGAAGGTCTCGATCTCTCCCGGCCTTGAATACAACCCGCGCTCCTAGCCCAGGTACTGGCGGATGGCCGACTCGAGCTGCTGGCGCGGGACGGCGCCCACCACGCGTCCGGTCTCGGTGCCGTCCTTGAAGAAGACGATGAGGGGGATGCCGCGCACGCCGACCTCCTGCGCGGTGCGGGGGTTCTCGTCCACGTTGAGCTTCCCGAAGCGGAGGTCCGGCCGCTCCGAGGCGAGCTGTTCGATGACCGGCGCGATCATGCGGCAGGGGCCGCACCACGGCGCCCAGAGGTCGACCACCGATCTGCCGCTGGCGATCTGAGCCCGGAAGTTGGCGTCGGTGAGCGTGACCGGGTGACCGTCGTGGCCGCCGCTGCCGCCCAGCTCCGCCTTGCAGCGGCCGCAGACGGCCTTCTGGCCGCTCCCGACCGCCGGGACGCGGTTGGCCTGCCCGCAGGATGGGCAGCGGATGACGTCGTCGCTCACGGACGGAGGTATTGCGAAGAACGGGCCGAACGTATGATCGGCGCCGATGATCCGCACCGCCACCCGGCAGGACCTCCCCCGCATCGCGCAACTCCTGGCGAACGCGAACGATGCGCCGTACGACCTGGCCCGCGTGGCGGAGGAGAAGTGCTTCGGGGCGGGGGTGGCGGGAGAGCCGCGGGTCAGGATCTTCGGCGACTTCAACGGCGTCGCGGTGCAGTGCGGCCGGGCGCTGCGCCTCCTGGCCGTCGACCGCGCGCATCGCAACGAGGGGATCGGGAGCGCGCTATTGGATGATACAAACCCGACGGTCATCGCCGCCGAGGCGGGCAACTACTTTACGCCGGGGGTCGTGACGACGGATGAGAACACGATCTCCTTCTTCGAGAAGCGCGGATACCGAGAGACGGCGAGGACGCAGAACCTGATCGCGCGCGAGCTGCCGGAGGAGATCCCGGAGGGCGTCAAGCGTGTCGTCCTGAGCCGCGCAGACGGCGAAGGATCTCCTGGCAAGCGCGGGGAGATCCTTCGCTCCGCTCAGGATGACACTGCCGTGCTCCATTTCATCGAACGCGAGTTCGGCCGAATCTGGCGTTTCGAAGTAGCCAACGCGCAGACCGTGTTCTACGTGGAGCAGAACGGCGAAATCGCCGGTTTCGCGGCGCACGGCGGGAACAACCGCGGCCTCGGTTTCTTCGGCCCCACCGGCGTGGCCAAACAGCATCGGGGCAAAGGCCTCGGGCGTAAGGTGCTGATCGCCACCCTCGCGGACATGAGGCGCCAGGGCTACGAGCAGGCCATCATCCCCTGGACCGACGCCATCGAGTTTTACGAGCGGAGCTGTGGCGCGGAAGTGCAGCACCGCTTTGTGACGCTGGCGAGGTATATTCCGCAGCCGTGAAACGGGAGAAAACCAAGCGCCGGCAGCGCTTCCTGCCCCTGGCCATCGGCACCACGGGCGGCGTGGCCCTCTCCGCACTCGCCTTCTGGTTCTTCGAGAAGCAGGCGGAGCTGGTGGTGGAAGGAAGAGCGGATCGCTACGACGACGCGATCATGCAGGCCGTCCACACCATCGACAACCCCTCCATGCACCGGGTCATGGAAGCCATCACGCAGCTCGGCTCGCACGCGGCGATTGGCGGCATTGCGGGCGTCACGGCCATCGCCATGTTCGCCAAGGGCCGCAAGCAGGACGCCTGGACGGTGGTGGTCTCCACCGGCGGGGCGATGGCCATCAACACCATCCTCAAGAACATCTTCCAGCGGCAGCGGCCGAAGGAGCTGGCCCGGCGGATCAAGCTGCCGGCCTCGCACAGCTTCCCCAGCGGCCACTCGCTGCTCTCCGCGGCCACCTATCCGATCGTCGCTCATCACCTGGTCCAGAACGAGTCGCTGCCGATCCAGGCGGCGGTGCACACCCTGGCCGGGATGGTGATCCTCAGCGTCGGCTTCTCGCGGGTCTACTTCGGGGTGCACTTCCCCTCCGACGTGCTGGGCGGTTTCGCCGCCGGGTTCGGCTGGCTGGGCCTCACGTCGCTCTCGCACACCGTCGTGGAACGCTCCGACGATTCCAACCGTTAAAGGGAACGCCATGTCTGCCACACAAACCTACGGCGCGAACATCGCCTTCATCGAAGAGCTCTACGACAAATACCGCAACAACCCGAACGAGGTGAGCCCGAGCTGGCGGGAGTTCTTCAATGATTACCAGCCGGAGGGCGAGGAGCTCGAAGCGGCCGAGGAACAGCAGCAGGAGGTCGGCAAAGTCGCGGTCGCCACCGCGGGCCGCGTCGAAGCCCGCCCTGCGCCGCCCGCCCCCACGCCCGCTCCCCCAC
>DATEOX010000006.1:0-4210 GCA_035273585.1 Thermoanaerobaculia bacterium | reverse complement strand
GCTCCGCCCACCGCTCGTAATGCGGCGCGAGGACGACGACGAAGAGGTAGCACGGCAGGAAGACCGCCGCCGCCGCGATCGTGGCGCCGAGGGGGCCGGCGGTGAGATAGCCGATGAAGCCGACGGTGATGACCACCGGCCCAGGGGTGATCATGGCGATGGCCACCGCGTCGAGGAACTCCCGCTCGGTGAGCCAGCGGTAGCGCTCCACGACGCCGCCATACAGGAACGGCACCACCGCCAGCCCGCTTCCGAACACGAACGCTCCCGCCTCGGCGAAGTAGATTCCTATCCGCAGGAGAGTGTCTACAGGAGCGACGCCGCGGATGCCGCGCGCCAGCGGCGCGTACAGCGGCAGCAGGGCGAGTGACGCGGCGGTGGCCGCGCGCGGCAGCATCCGGACGGCCACCGCCACGATGCCGCAGCCGAGAAAAAGCCAGATGATCTCCCGCTCGGTCACGGCGGTGACGACCGCGCTTACGGCGAAGAGCACCCAGAGGAGCGCGTCGCGGGCCAGCGTCAGGCGGGCCAGCTTCACCACGCTCCGGGCCACGATGCCGATCACCGCCGCCCCGACGCCATAGAAAACCGCCTGCATCCAGGAGAGGCCGTGGAAGTGCACGTACAGCCAGGAGAGGGCGAGCACCATGACAAAGGACGGGAGCACGAAGGCCACGCCGACCAGCGTGGCACCGGCCAGCCCTCCCCTCACCCACCCGATGTAGATCGCGAGCTGCGCGGCCAGCGGTCCGGGGGCGAGCTGGGCCAGGGCCAGCCCGCGCAGGTACTCCTCCGGCGTGATCCACTTGCGGTCGTCGACCAGGTCGCGCTGCATCGCGCCGGCGAGCGCGATCGGGCCACCGAACTTCGTGGCCCCGAGCAGGAGGAAGTAGGCGACGAGTGCTCGCATGTGCTAGCACAGTGTAGCAAATGCTAGTTAACGAATGATGAAGGATGAATGATGAAGGATGAACAAAGGCCGCGTCCGGACGGCTCGTCCTTCATCATTCATCATTCATCCTTCATCCTTCAGCGGCCTTGACCACCTCCCCCGCCACCGCCACCTGGTTCTTGCCGTGTTTCTTCGCCCAGTAGAGGGCGCTGTCGGCGCGGGCGATGAGGTCGGCGTTGGTGATGCCGTCGCGCGGATAGGAGGCGACGCCGACGCTGACCGTGATCGGCAGATTGCGGCCCACCTGCTCGACGCGGAACTGGCGGCGCTCGACCAGCTCGCGCAGGCGGTTTGCCGCGTCGCGCGCGGAGTGGGCGGGGGTGTCGGGAAAGATGATGGCGAACTCCTCGCCGCCGTAGCGGGAGAGAATGTCGCTGTCCCGCGCGTTCGTCATCAGTTCCTCCACCAGCGCCTTGAGAATCTCGTCCCCCACCGGATGGCCGAACGTGTCGTTGATCCGCTTGAAGTCGTCGATGTCCAGCATGGCCAGGGCGAACTCGTGGCCGGTACGCGAGTGGCGGTGGATCTCCTTGGCCAACTGCTCCTGGAAGAAGCGGTGGTTGTAGGCGGGGGTGAGCGAGTCGATGAACGTCAGGCGCTTGATCTCGTCGTACTGCCGGGCCGACTGCAGCGCCGTTACGGCCTGCACGGCGAAGACCTCCAGGGTCTGCACCTTCTCCAACGACGGCACGCGCCGGTCGTGCGGCTCGCGCACGGAGAGGTAGCCGATGAGCTGCTCGCCGCTCATGAGCGGGACGAGCAGCATGTCGTTCTCGTGCCACTCCTCCGCCTTCGTGATGCCGTCATCGGGACGGACGAAGAAGTCGTGCTCGCTCTGCCGCAGCGCGGTGTGGGAGACGAAGAAGGAGCTCGAGACGCGGAACTCGGAGTCGAACAGCGCGGAAATCTCCGCCAGCGGGATGTGCTTGCGCCGCGCCTCTTCCCACACCGCGTCGAGGCCGGCGTGCGCGCGGCGGACGAACTCGTCGCGCTTCGGATCGAGGAGGGCGAAGACGACCACCTCGAAGCCGAGCGCCTTGCGGATGGCGTGGGCGATGCGCGTCAGGGCGCCGTCGAGGTCGAACGAGCCGATGAGCGAGTTTGAGACGTCGAGAATGGTCGACATCGTGGCCGCCCGCTCCTCGAGCTGCAGCGTCTTCTCCCGCATCTCGCGCCGCAGCAACTGGTCCTGCAGCGAGAGCGCGGTCTGGTTCACGAGCAGCGTGAGGAGGTTCAGGCTCCCGCCCTTGAGGACGGAGAGGTCGTCGGTCTCGAAGATGAGGATGCCGTAGATGACTTCCGGCGTCTGGATGCCGATCAGCACCTGCGTCGCGCCCCCTCCGGACAAGGGAAACCGGCGCTGGTCATCCTGAAAGACGAACGCGCGGCTCGGCGCCGACTGGGCGAAGCCGGCGCTGTCGACCCAGCGCAGGATCTCCTGATCGCTCGGCAGGCACTCGCCGAAGCGGTAGACCGTCCCGGGCAGGTCGGGGTTCGCCTCCCACGTGACCACCGCGCACGCCTTGAGCCGGGCCAGCTTCGACAGCAGCGCCATCAGCCGCCGCAGCGTCTCCTCGTCCCCCTCCGCGGAGAGGATCTGCGTGGAGCTCTCGGTGAGGATGGAGAGCTCGCGGTTGCGCCGCACCAGCTCCGCGTTCTGGCGCGCCGCGTCCCACTCGTTGCGCATGGCATACGCCACGAGGAGCACCGGCAGGAAGGCGATGGCGAAGCCGGCCATGCCGTAGTGCGGGAAGAGCATCGCCTCGATGCCCACCACCGGGCTGACCAGCAGCAGCGTCTTCCCCTGCGCGACCAGGATGGGGCGGAAGTCGACCGGCCCGCCGTCCGCCTCGAACCAGCGGCGCAGCGAGGCGAAGGCGAGGTGGATGACGACGCAGCCGATGAGCAGCAGGATGTAGCCCGAGACCTTGGCCATCGGGCGCGCCTCGCGCGCCACGGCCGAGGTGTAGAGGAGGGCGACGACGTAATAGGAGAGCGCGAGCTGCGCCGGGCCGGCGAGCGCCGCGAGCCGCCGCTGCTCCGACAGCGCGTACAGGCCGCAGCCGATGAAGACCGCGAGCAGGGCGACGTCGGGATCGTGGAAGAGGATGATGGCGCCGAAGACGACCGCCGCCTCGAACGAGACCGACGCCTCCCCCGCCTCGATGCGCAGGAACGAGGCGACGAGCACCAGCACGGCGAAGAAGGCCGAGTAGCCGAGGTAGCGGAGGTCGTGCGCGACGCCGGCCCACACCACGAGCCCCGCGGTCATCAACACCACCGCCCATTGCCAGACCCGATTGATTGCTGCGCGCGACATCGCTGAAGGGGAAGGGATGATTATAGCGGCAGTTGCTAGTTGCTCGTTGCTGGTGTCCTACCAGCAACCAGCAACTAGCAACCAGCAACTCCCTATAATCCCCGCCCGTGTCGCAGTACGAAACCATCATCGGCCTCGAAGTGCACGCCCGTCTGCTGACGGTGACGAAGATCTTCTGCGGCTGCCCCACCGCGTTCGGCGCCCCTCCCAACACGCAGGTCTGTCCGGTCTGCCTCGGGTATCCGGGGGCGCTGCCGGTGCTCAACCGCAAGGCCGTGGAGCTGGCCATCCGCGCGGCGATCGCCACCGGCTGCGAGGTCCACCGCCGGTCGATCTTCGCCCGCAAGAACTACTTCTACCCCGACCTGCCGAAGGGCTATCAGATCTCCCAGTTCGACGAGCCGCTGGCCACCGGCGGGCGGATCTTCGACATCCGCATCCGGCGCATCCACATGGAAGAGGATGCGGGGAAGCTGCTCCATCAGCGCGACGCATCGCTGGTCGATCTGAACCGCGCCGGCACGCCGCTCATCGAGATCGTCTCCGAGCCGGACGTCCGCTCGGCCGAGGAGGCGACGCAGTACCTCACCCGCCTGCGGCAGATCCTGATGTACGCCGAGGTCTGCGACGGGAACATGGAGGAAGGCTCGCTGCGCTGCGACGCGAACGTCTCCGTGCGCAAGCCGGGCCAGCCCCTCGGCACGCGGACGGAGATCAAGAACCTGAACTCCTTTCGCTTCATCCGCGCGGCCATCGACTACGAGGTGCAGCGGCAGGTCGAGGTGCTGGAAGGCGGCGGCGCGATCCGGCAGGAGACGCGCCTCTTCGACCCGGCCGTGGGCGAGACGCGCGTGATGCGCTCGAAGGAAGAGGCGCACGACTATCGATACTTCCCCGATCCCGATCTCATCCCCCTGCAGATCGAGCGTGCGCTCATC
>DATEOX010000005.1:0-3147 GCA_035273585.1 Thermoanaerobaculia bacterium | reverse complement strand
GTTCAGGTCGTTGCCGCTTCCGTCCCCACCCTCCCGCCCGCCCGGGCCGGCTCCCTGCTGATGCCGGTCCTCGGCGTGTCCCCGGCGGCGCTGCACGATGACTTCGGCAACGCCCGCAGCGGCGGACGCGTGCACGGCGCGCTGGACATCATGGCTCCGCGCGGCACCCCGGTGATCGCGTCGGTGGACGGGACGATCCGCAAGCTCTTCACCAGCAACGCCGGCGGCCTGACAGTCTACGAGTTCGACGCCGCCGAGGAGAAGGTCTACTACTACGCCCACCTCGACCACTACGCCGATGACCTCCGCGAAGGGATGCCGGTCAAAGCCGGCACCGTGATCGGCTACGTGGGCACGACGGGCAACGCCCCGCCCGACGCCCCCCACCTGCACTTCGCCATCGAGGTGCTGACGGCGGAGAAGCGCTGGTGGCAGGGGACGCCGATCAATCCGTATCCGTTGCTGGCGGCGCGGTGAGTGGCTGGTTCGGGCAGCTTCGGCAGATGTTCGACACGTCTTCGACGGCGAGCTTCGTAATCGTCCTGACATCCTTCAGCACATCGGGCTTGAACAGCCCGACGCGCTGATAGTTGATGTCCAGACAGTAGCCCTCTGCGATCTGGCGGCCCAACAACGGGCAGTACCAACGAGCGTCCGCAGCTTCGTTTGTGGGCATCGTTGCCCCGGCACAGTAACCACGTGTCGATCCAAAACGATCGCTATGTCAGTCTCCGGCGCAGCGCGTCGCGGTCGAGACATTCGGCGCGCAAGGGCAGCGCGAGGTCGCTGAGCAGCGCGAGCAGGTCGTCATCAGATTCTTCGGCCGGTAAGCTGTACGCCGGAATCGCGAGCAGCAAACCGGCCCAATTCGACAGCTCTTCACCGGACATCTTCCCGTGAAGGTAGCGCTGCACGACCCACCGGACGTCATCGCGCGTGACCGTCACCAAACCGTCCGGCAGCGGAGCCATGGCGATCTCACGATGGCCGGGACGGAGCTCGCCGATGTGCACCTTCTCACCCATGCGGCGCAGGAACTCGGCGACGGGAATGCCGAGGGTCGCAAACGTCCGCAGCGCCTCGCGCTCGTCGTCGGTCAACGCCGTGGTCATTGTGCGAACCAGTTGCTGATTGCTTTCCAGAGCGAGGTTCCGCCTTTGGGGTCGTAGTGCACGAGATGACCCGCTGCGTTGCGCGCCGTCTGAACCGTCTCAGTATTGCCCGCCACCCCCACCCGCGTGATGAAGGTCTGTGCGCCGTCCACTCCGGGCCTGGTGCGCAGGACGTTCACAGTTCCATTTGCACTGCGTACGATGCTGATGGTTTCACTCGTGGTCGCGCGCTGCACTTGACGGATGACGGCGGCCCGCTGGGCGGATGTCATCGCACCCGCACCTGCTCTGATCACCGTCAGCACCTCGCCTTTTGCCGCGTTCTGCGCGATGTTCACAGCCGTGCCTTCGCCCGGGAGGAGAAGCGGCGCGGCGTATTTCGCTGTGAGAAGCAGATAAACCAAGCCGCCCATCAGTCGTTCGCCGCCGCTTGCGCCCTCGCCCATCCCCGATCCGGCCTCGACCGCGGAAGAGCCGTCTTGTTTGATCTCCTCCTCGATCGGCCTCAATAGAACGCCGCACGGACGGTAGCGGCAATTGTTTGCCATGTAGATTCTCGATACGTACTGATCCTCGCGTCCATCAGGGTCGATGGCGTTGATTGGACGGTTCACTGTGTACGCGTAGCGATTCCATCGCTGTGGCGCCGATAGTGCTTTGTTCACATCGAGGTGCGGATCGACCGACAAAAACCGTCCCCACGTTGTTCCGTAATACCGTGCGTGCATGTAGTCGACCGGCGTGGCGCCGCCGGAAGGGTCCGCGTCGCGCTCGTGGCCGGTGAACTTGAGGGGCCCACCGTCCTGTGCGTTGCCCGGTGACCACTCCTCGCCGAACGGCCAGTACACGTGATAGCCGATCTTGTTGCCGGCGCCGTCGGTGATGAAGCGCGGCGTACCGAGATGGTCAAGGCTGTAATGTTCGACCGCGCCGGCCGGTTTGAGCGCGGCGAGGAGCAAGCCGTCCCGGTAGACGTAGTCCCGCTCCAGCGACCAGAAGTCGCCTTGCTGTTTGAAGTCGCGCAGCACCTTGTTGTCGAGGCCGCGCAGCGTCCAATGCGTCGTGCCACTGCTCACATCGAAGGCGAAGAGCCGCTCATCATCCGCGGTGTACGCGTAGATCATCCGCGGCTGCGCGCTCGTACCGAGCCGCACCGTGCTCAGCATGCCGAGCGCGTCGTACTCGTAGTGCAGCGTATCCGCGGTAATCACATTGCCGGCGGCGTCGTACCCGATGCCGCTGAGGCGGTTCGTACCGTCGAGAACGTCCAGATGCACGGTTTGCCCGAGCTTCGCGGTACTCGTGAGATTCCCGTATGGGTCGTACCCGAACGATTGCGTCTGCAGCGAGGAGAGGTCCGGGCTGCGCACCGTTGCGGTTTTCAGCCGCCCCACTTTGTCGTACACGAACGCCTCGGACCCGATGCCAATGATGTTGCCCGCCTCGTCGTACGTGTAGGGACCGTTCGTCCACGAGGTCGGCCCCGCGTTCGGTTGCGCCTCGAGATGCTCCAGCGCCTTGACCGCCTGCGGCACGGGCGGAGGAGCATCCTGACCGCGCAACGAGCACGGCACGATCAGGGCAAACGTGAAGAGCAGACGACGCAGCACTGCGACCACCTCCGGACCCGTGGACAGTGACGAACTGTTGATGATTGACGGACGATGAAAGACTGACAGGGGTTCCGGCGCCCTGTCAAACGCCTCGGATCGTTCTGAGGTACGGAGCTGCGTACGGCGCCGTCGACCGAAACGCGCACTCCGGCCGCGCCAGCACGTCGGCGGTGCGGCGCCGCTTCACGCTGACCATGGCTGTGTGTTGATGCCGAGGCAGTCCACCCGTGCGCTGCGCCCCCGCGGTCCAGGCGACGGGCCGGCGTCGGGCTTCGGCTTCAGTGCCGGATCATCGCCCAGCATCGGCCGGGCGATGACCATCAGCGCGACGAGCAGCACGCGACGCATGCCCTTTAGCTTACCCGCTTCACCGCCTCCGCGATCGTCTTCGACTTCGGGGCAAGCTTGAGGGCCGTCTGGTA
>DATEOX010000004.1:0-3854 GCA_035273585.1 Thermoanaerobaculia bacterium | reverse complement strand
GTAGTTAACTACACCACATCAATAGGACATCCCGAAGCAATGGACCGTGAGTGGAATGACAGCCAACCGATTTACCGCCAGCTTCGCGACAGGATCGTGGCCATGATTCTCGACGGCGTGCTCGGCGAGGGCGATCCGCTGCCGTCCGTGCGCAACGTGGCGGCCGAGTACCGGGTGAACCCGATCACGGTACTCAAGGGCTATCAACAACTCGTCGACGAGCGGCTCGTCGAGACCAAGCGAGGCCGGGGCATGTTCATCAATGCCGGCGCGCGCAACCTGCTGCTGCAGGGCGAGCGTCAGAAGTTCCTCGAGGAGCAGTGGCCTCGCATCCAGGCCACCATTCAGCGCCTCGGACTGACCGCCGAGGAGCTGCTGGAGCGGCAGGCGAAAGCCGGCGAGGAGGAGCGCTGAGCATGGCATGCATCGAAGCACGCGGCCTGCGCAAGACCTTCGGCCCGACGGTGGCCGTCGACGGCCTCGACCTCCGCGTCGAAGAAGGCCGCATCCTGGGGATCGTCGGCCCGAACGGCGCCGGCAAGACCACCGCGCTCAACTCCATCCTCGGACTCACCCCCTATCAGGGCGAGCTGAGGGTCCTCGGGCGCGATCCCTGGACGGAGCGCGACCAGCTCGTGCGCGACGTGGCGTTCATCGCCGACGTCGCCGTCCTGCCGCGCTGGATCCGCGTCTCCCAGGCCATCGACTACCTGGCCGGCGTCCATCCCCGCTTCGACCGGGCCAAGGCGGAGGGGTTCCTGGCGAAGACCTCGGTGAAGCGGACGAGCAAGGTGCGGGAGCTGTCGAAGGGGATGGTGACCCAGCTCCACCTCGCGCTGATCATGGGGATCGACGCGAAGCTCCTGGTGCTCGACGAGCCGACCCTCGGCCTGGACATCCTCGTCCGCAAGCAGTTCTACGACTCGCTGCTGAACGACTACTTCGACCGCAGCCGGACGATCGTCGTGACCACGCATCAGGTGGAGGAGATCCAGGACGTCCTCACCGACATGATGTTCATCAACCGCGGCCGGATCGTCTTCGACCGGAGCATGGAAGAGTTCGAGACGCGCTACAGCGAGGTGATGGTGAGCCCGGAGCAGGTCGCCGCGGCGCGGGCCCTCCGGCCGATCCACGAGCGGCAGGTGTTCGGGCGCAGCATCCTCCTCTTCGACGGGGTCGACCGCCAGCAGCTCGCCGCGCTGGGCGACGTCCGCCGGCCGAGCATCGCCGACCTGTTCGTCGCGGTCATGAGCCAGGGAGAAGGAGCGGCAATATGAACACCCAACCCGACCCGCCGATCGAGAACCCCGTGCGCCCGTTCTACTGGTCCGTGCGGCGCGAGCTGTGGGAGAACCGCTCGGTCTACATCGCGCCGCTGGTCGTGGCCGCGGTGGTGCTGTTCGCCACGGCCATCAACACGACGAGGCTGCCGCGGAGGATCCGGACGGCCGAGCCGGCGAAGCGGCACGCGGTGATCGT
This sequence comes from Thermoanaerobaculia bacterium, assembly GCA_035273585.1. Taxonomy (GTDB): domain Bacteria; phylum Acidobacteriota; class Thermoanaerobaculia; order Gp7-AA8; family Gp7-AA8; genus JAFAVZ01. The sequence goes on along the minus strand of DATEOX010000004.1, from coordinate 2,372 downwards.
CACGCCTTTCAGCCTGGCGCCCGCGCCGATCATGATGGCCACGTTGCTCGTCGGGTTCTTCTACTGCCTCGACGCGCTGTACGGCGAGCGCCGCGACCGGAGCATCCTCTTCTGGAAGTCGCTTCCGGTCTCGGATCGGACGACGGTCCTATCCAAGGCCAGCATCCCGATGGTGGTGCTGCCGCTGATCGCTTTGGGCCTCAGCGTCGTCACGCAGTTCCTCCTCCTGCAGCTCGGCTCCCTGATCCTGATGGGCAACGGCATGAGTCCCGGCACGCTCTGGGGCGAGTTCGGCTTCTTCCAGGGGCTGCCGATCATGGTCTACGGCCTGACCATCCACGCGCTCTGGTTCGCGCCGATCTACGGCTGGCTGCTGCTCGTGTCGGCCTGGGCCCGCCGCGCGCCGGTGCTGTGGGCGCTCTTCCCGCCGCTGGCCATCGCGGCGGTGGAGAAGATCGTCTTCAACACGACGCTGTTCATGAACATGTTGGGGTACCGCATGACCGGCGCGATGCGGGAGGGCTTCGTGCTTCGTGGCAAGCACGTCGACGTCGAGCGGTTCTCCCAGCTCGATCCGGCCCGATTCCTCAGCGCCCCCGGCCTCTGGGTCGGGCTGATCTTCGCCGCGCTCTGCCTCGCCGCCGCCGTCCGCCTGCGCCGCAACCGGGAGCCGATCTGATCATGAAAGTCGCCGCCTACCACCGCTACGGATCGCCGGACGTCGTCCAGATCGAGGAGGTCGACAAGCCTGTCCTGAAGGCTGACCAGGTGCTGATCGAGGTCCGCGCCGCCTCCATCAATCCGCTGGACTACCACTTCGTGCGGGGCATCCCGTACGTCGGCCGTCTCATGACCGGGCTGCGCAAGCCGCGGCTGCCGCGGCTGGGCGTTGACGTGGCCGGCGTCGTGGAAGCGGTCGGCAGCAGCGTGACCGCGTTCAAGCCGGGCGACGAGGTCTTCGGCAACTGCCGCGGCGCTCTCGCCGAGTACGCCTGCGCAGCCGAAGCGGACCTGGTGGCCAAGCCGGCCGACATGACGTTCGAGCAGGCGGCGGCCATCCCGGTGGCGGCATTCACCGCGCTGCAGGGCCTTCGCGACAAGGGACGCGTCCGGCCCGGACAGAAGGTGCTGATCAACGGCGCGGCGGGCGGCGTCGGAACGTTCGCCGTGCAGATCGCCAAGTGGCTCGGCGCGCACGTGACCGGCGTCTGCAGCACCCGCAACGTGGACCTGGTCCGCTCCCTCGGCGCGGACCGGGTCATCGACTACACGCAGGAGGACTTCACCCGCGGCCCGGAGAAGTACGACCTGATCTTCGACTGCATAGGAAACCATCCGGTCCGGGAGTGCCGGCGCGTCTCGAGCGCCGGGGCGGTCTACATGGCCGTCGGCGCGAAGCCCGGCCGGTGGATCGCTCCGATCCCGCGCATGCTCGGAGCGGCGCTGTTGTCGCGATTCGTGCGCCCCAGGGTCTCCCTCGTGCTGGCCAGGCGGAGCAGAGAGGACCTGAAAACGCTGTGCGATCTGGTGCGGGAGGGGAAGGTAACGCCGGTCATCGACAGTCGCTACAGACTGAGCGAGACCTCCGAGGCGATCCGCTATCTGCTGCAGGGACACGCGCGGGGGAAAGTGGTGATCACGTCGACTTGAAAGGCGCCCCCAACCATGAACATCCTGACCCCCTTCCTCATCCTTCACATCGCCGGCGCGGTGATCGGTTTGCTCTCCGGCTTCCTGTCCATATTCCTGCGCAAGGGCTCCGGCATGCATGCCGCGGCCGGGACCGTGTTCTTCGTCTCGATGATCTGCATGACGTCGAGCGCCGCGTACATCGCGGCGTTCCTCAGACCGAACAGCGGCAACCTCGTCGTCGCGGTGCTGACGTTCTACCTGGTGACCACGGCCTGGGTCACCGCCAGGCGCAGGGACGGCAGCCTCGGCCTGTTCGACTGGGCCGCGATGCTGGTCGTGCTCGCGGACGGCGCGATGGCCCTGATCTGGGGCTTCCAGGCGGCGGCCAGCCCGACCGGCACCAAGTTCCCCGCGGCGGCCTACTTCATCTTCGGCTCCTTCGCGATGGTGCACGGCCTGTCGGACGTGCGGATGCTCAGGCGCGGCAGTCCCGTCGGCGGGAGGCGGATCGCCCGGCATCTGTGGCGGATGTGCTTCGCGCTGCTCATCACTACCTTCTCGCTCTACCCCGGCCAGGCGAGACTGTTCCCCCCGTCCGTGCGCGCGACGAACCTGCTGTTCGTGCCCCACATCCTGCTTCTCGGATCGATGCTCTTCTGGCTCGTCCGCGTGCGGCGCACGCGCGCGGAGGCCAGGCGGGCGCCGGCGCCGGAGAGCACGGGCGCGGCGTGGGGCGGAGC
>DATEOX010000003.1:0-9877 GCA_035273585.1 Thermoanaerobaculia bacterium | reverse complement strand
TGTCCACCGCCGCGTTCCTCGTCGCCCTCATCGCCATCTTCCTGGCGGCGAAGCTCTTCGGCGAGCTGGCGGAGCGGCTGGGGCAGCCGGCCGTGCTCGGGGAGCTCATCGGCGGCATCGTTGTCGGCGCGTCCGGCCTCGGTCTCGTCGACGCGCACGATCACACCATCCATCTCCTCTCCGAGCTCGGCGTCCTGCTCCTCCTCTTCCTCATCGGCCTCGAGACCGACATCAAAAAGCTGATCTCCGTCGGCGGGTCGGCCACCTCCGTGGCCATCGTCGGCGTGGCGCTGCCGTTCCTCGGCGGCGTCGCGCTCGGCCATCTGCTCGGCTTCCGGCTGATGATCGCCGTCTTCCTCGGCGCCTCGCTGACCGCGACGTCCGTCGGCATCACGGCGCGCGTCCTCTCCGACCTCGGTCACCTGCAGGACGACGAGTCGCAGGTCGTCCTCGGCGCGGCGGTGGTCGACGACATCGTCGGGCTGGTCATCCTGACCATCGTCGGCACGCTGGCCGAGGGAGGATCGCTGACGGCGATGGGGGTGGGGAGGATCGTCCTCGTCGCGTTCGGTTTCGTCCTCGCCGCGATCGCCATCGGCTCCCAGCTCGCGCCCTTCCTGATCCGGGCCATCGAGCGCATCGACATCGCGCGCGGGCTCTTCTTCGCCTCCATCGTCTTCGCCTTCGCCCTGGCGGCCGTCGCGGTGTGGGTCGGCTCCGCGCCGATCATCGGCGCATTCGCGGCGGGCCTCGTGCTGGCCCGGACGGAGAAGCGGGAGCAGATCGAGCGCGAGGTGCACGACCTCGGGCAGTTCTTCATCCCCATCTTCTTCGTCGTCGTCGGCGCGGCGGTGGACCTCCGCTCGCTCAGTCCGTTTGCCGCCGACTCGCGCCGCTTCCTCCTCATCGGCCTGGCCCTGACCGCGATCGGCATCGTGGGGAAGGTGCTGGCCGGATATGCCGCGCTGCGCCGCGGTCTGAAGCGGACGCTCATCGGCGTGGCCATGATTCCCCGCGGCGAGGTCGGCCTGATCTTCGCCCAGATCGGCCTCGGCGCGGGGCTGCTCAGCGCGGGCCTCTACAGCGCCGTCGCGCTCATGGTGATGCTCACCACGTTCGTCACCCCCATCCTGCTCCGGCGCATGCTCCCGAAGGGCACGCGCACGGAGCTACACGGGGTGAGCGACTACGTGGTCGACGCGCCGGAGTAGTTACACGCGGCGCCGCACGGCCTGGTACTCCGGCTCGTCGGTGATGCCGCCGACGTTGCCCATCCGCTGGATGCGGTTGGAGATGTCGTTGATGCGATCCTGCGTCAGCGGGTGATCGAGGAAGAACTTCTCCACCGCGCTCGGGCGGCCTTTCTCCAGGCTGAGCAGCTTCTGGAACATCTTGAGCATCCCGTTCGGGTTGTAGCCGGCCTTGGCCAAGTAGCCGAGGCCGAGGTCGTCCGCTTCTTTTTCATCGGCGCGGCTGAACCGGGCCAGGGCGCCGCCGGCGAGGATGTTCGCCAGGAGGACCTGGAGCTGTCCCGGGTTCTGCCCGAGGAGGATGGAGCCGATGACGCTGATGGTCTGCTGTTGCTCGATCTTCTTCACCACGTGGCGGGCCACGTTGTGGCTGATCTCGTGGGCCATGACGCCGGCCAGCATGTCCGCCGTGTCCGCCTGCTCGATGAGGCCACTGTTGACGTAAACGTGTCCGCCCGGCAGCGAGAAGGCGTTCACCGAGTTGTCGTTGACGACGTAGAAGTGAAAGGGCAGGTTGGCCATCGGCGTCTGCGCATGGATGCGCTCGCCGACGGAGCGGATGTAGGCGTTGAGCTGCGGGTCGTTGTTGAGCTGGACCTGCGAGGCGACCTCCGCCGCCATCTGCTGGCCGATCTGCCACTCCTGCTCGAGCGAGATGCTGCTGCCCGATCCGATGCCGCCCGACCCGCAACCGACCGAGCCGAGCGCAAGCAAAAGAACCACGGGTACCACGTAAAGCCGCGACTTCATGACGAGACCTCCGGCGGACGCTCGGTGCAAGGTAAGTTCCACGGCCTGTCCCTCTAGTACTCTAGTAGGAGAGGAGGAGAGCCATGCGCCACGCCCGTCTCATCGTCGTCATCATCGTCCTGTCGATTGGTTCCACCGCCGCGTACGGCACCGGCTTCCAGGTCCACGCGCAGGGAGCGCGAGCGATGGGGATGGGCCTCGCGTTCACCGCCGTCTCGGACGACGCGAGCGGCGTCTATTACAACCCGGCTGGGCTGGTGTGGGAGAAGACGCGCTTCGACGTCGTGGCCGGAGCGATGCTCGCCCGCAACATCGACGCGACGTTCCGCGGCGCGGCGCCGTTCCCCGGCGCCGGCGTGACCGAGGAGGAGCGGAAGGGCAATAACGTCCTGCCGGAGCTCTACGGCAGGTTCGGCAGCGGCCGGACGCGGTTCGCCATCGGCGCCTACACACCGTTCGGGCTGCCCATCACCTGGGACAATCCGAACACGTTCACCGGCCGCTTCGTGTCGCAGCGCTCGCTCCTCCGGACGGTGAACATCAACCCGACGGTCGCCTTCCGCGTCTCCAACTCGCTCTCCATCGGCGTTGGCGCCGACTACATGTACTCGAAGCTCGGCCTGGAGCGGAGCACCCTCGGGCCGGCAGGGACGCCGCTGGCCGGCCGCGAGATCGCGCATCTCAAGCTCAGCACGAAGCAGTTCGACAGCCACGGCTGGGGCTGGAACGCCGGCCTGCAGTGGAGGCCGGCGCCGGAAGGCATCAGCTTCGGCGTGGCCTATCGCTCCGGCATCAGCATCGATCACAAGGGAACGGCGACCTTCACCCAGATCCTCACCGGCATCCCGCCCATCGACGCCGCGGTGGCGGCGAACCCGCTGATCGGCGAGCACGCCGCATCGGCGAAGATCCGCTACCCGTCGACGCTCAACGCCGGCCTGGCCTATTCGTTCGGGACGTACGCGCAGATCGCCGTCGAGGCGGACCAGACGCGCTGGAAGTCGTTCGACGAGCTGGCCATCGTCATCCCCGGCGTCTCTTCCACGCCGATCCCCACTGCGTGGCACAACTCCTGGGCGTACCGCGTCGGCGGCGAGATCCAGTGCGGCCCGCTCGTCTGCCGCGCCGGCTACTACCGCGACCAGACCCCGCAGCCGGTGGCCGACATCGGCCCCATCCTCCCCGACGCCGACCGCCGCGGCTACAGCCTCGGCATCGGCATCCAGCGCGGCCGCCTGGGCATCGACATCGGCGACGTCTACATCCGCTTCAAGGATCGCAGCACCGCGGCCGCGAATACGTACAGCTACTTTGGCAGCTACCACACGACGGCGAACGAATTCGCGGTGAACGTGCACTGGAGGTAGAGGCGGGCGCGTACACTTTCAGAAGTGAAGGTGCGGGAGGTGATCGCGGAATTGGAAGCCGACGGATGGCGGCTGGTCCGTATGCGCGGCAGTCATCGGCAGTTCCGGCACCCTTCGAAACCCGGCACCGTCACGGTCGCTGGTAAGCTGGGCATCGACATCCCGCTCGGCACGCTCGCGAGCATCCGGAAGCAAGCCGGTCTGAAGAAGAGCTGATCGAAGGTTCCTATGGAATACGTCGTGATCCTGGAGAAGGGTGAGACCTCATTTGGCGCCTACGTGCCGGACCTCCCGGGCTGCGTCGCCGTCGGGGAGACGAAAGACGAGGCGCTGCAGCTCATTCGCGAGGCGATCGAGATGCACATCGAGAGTCTGCGGGAGAACGGAGAGCACGTCCCCGAGCCCCACTCGTTCGTCGAGAAGGTCGCGGTGTAGCGCGCCATCAAGGCTGCTACCATGAACCCATGTCCCCAATCCTGGAAGGCAACCTCCGGCATTTCCCGGCGGGGGAGCTGTTGGCGCTGCTCGGTGGGCATGGGCACAGCGGCGTCCTCGACGCGGAGCACCGCGGGAAGAAGACGCGGATCTGGGTGCGGGACGGGAAGGTCGTCTGGGCGCACTCCACCGATCAGGCGTTCGACCTGCCGGCGCTGCTCTCCACGTACGGGCTGCTGACCAAGGAACAGTTCGAATCGCTGAAGAGCGGCGGGCCGGCGAGCGAGGAGCACCTCACCTTCCACGTCTCCGAGATCGTCTTCGATCTCTTCACCTGGGTGAACGGCAGGTTCACCTTCAGCGAGAAGGCGGACCTCCCCGCGGAGGCGCGCGAGCTGGCGTTGCCGCACGAGCCGCTCATCGAAGAGGGCAATCGCAGAAGAGAAGAGGCGATGAAGGTCGCCCGCCTCTACGAGGACGAGTCGATCCGATTCAAAGTCGTCGACGATCCGGCCGCCGGCTCGGTCAGCCTCACCGGCGAGCAGTTCCGCATCCTGATGCGTCTCGGTGCGGGCAAGACCCTCGGCGAAGTGCGCGACGAGCTGGGGCGGTCGGAGGGGGATCTCTACCCGATCGTCAAATACCTGGAAGAGCACGGGCTGGTGATCCCCATCGTGCCTGCGTCGGAAGAGAAGACGGCCGAGGCGCCGATCCCGCGCGCGCCGCTGCCGAGCACCTCGGACAAGCAGGCCATCTCCCGGCGGACGATCGTCGGGTCGCTGACCGGCGACGGGCCGGCGGCCCCCTGCTTTCCGCTGCTCGAAGACGACTACACCATCGGGCGGGAGCCGTCGAACAAGATCGCCCTCTCCGACGGCAGCGTCTCGTCGCGGCACGCGCGGGTGTTCCGGACGCCGGAGGGCTTCGTGCTGGAGGACCTGAAGAGCCGCAACGGCACGTTCGTCAACGGCGAGCCGGTGAAAGAGAAGCGCCTCCTGGCCGACAACGACCTGGTGCGCATCGGCAAAGTGATCATGACCTTCAATCTGGCCAAAGAGCAGAAGACGGTCGACAAGACCGAGCCCGGGAAGCAGTGATGCACGATCTCCTCATCGTCGGCTCCGGACCGGCCGGACTGGCCGCCGCCTCGCACGCGCAGGCGAACGGGCTCTCGTACGTCGTGCTCGAGCGGGCCGATCATCTGGCCGACACCATCTGGGCCTACCAGGCGCGCAAGTTCGTCATGGCCGAGCCGGTGATGATCCCCGCGCGGGGCGACCTCCCGTTCGCCGCCGGCTCGCGCGAGTCGATCCTCGAGGCGTGGGACAGCCACATCGCCGGGAAGCAGCTCAACGTCGTCCTCTCCGCCGAGGTCAAGAAGTTGACCAAAGACGGCGAGCGGTTCGTCGTCGGGACGGCGGACGGCACCAAATACGAGGCGAAGAGCGTCGTGCTGGCCATGGGGACGCAGGGCAACCCGCGCAAGCTCGGCGTGCCGGGGGACGACCTGCCGCACGTCCTCTACCGGCTCGTCGATCCGGCCGAGCACACCGATCAGGACATCCTGGTCGTCGGAGCGGGCGACTCCGCGCTCGAGATCGCCATCGCCCTTTCCGACGACAACCGCGTGACGCTCATCGTCCGCGGGCCGGAGATCACCCGCGCGAACGAGATCCTGACCAAGGAGATCCTCTCCCGCCAGGCGCGCGATCAGATGACCGTCCTCTTCAACTCGAACGTGAAGCAGGTCTACGAAGGCTACGCCGACCTCAACGTGCGGGGCGACGTCACGCGCGTGGCCGCGCAGTTGATTTTCCTCAAGCTCGGCGCTGACGCGCCGCGCAAGTTCTTCGAGAGCATCGGCATCCGCTACAACGGCGACCGGCCGGCGCTCACGCCGTATCACGAGTCGGCCGTCGCCGGCCTCCACCTCATCGGCGCGGCGAGCGGCCGCGATCTCATCAAGCTCGGCATGAACCAGGGCTACGAGGTCGTCGAGCACCTGATGGGGCGGGAAGTGGAGCCCGCCGACGAGGCCGTGCTGCGCGAGCGGCTGCCGTTCTGGCAAGGCACCGTTCGGGAGCGGATCCACGCCATCCGCCAGCGGGTGCCGCTCCTGGCCGCGGCGGACGAGCAGCAACTCCGCGAGACCTTCCTCGCCGCGCGCGTCCGCGAGTACCGCGACGGCGAGGTGATCATCCGCCAGAACGACTACACCAGCGACTTCCTGATCATCGCCTCCGGCCGCGTGGAGCTCTGGAAACGCCCCGAGCAGTCGGCCAAGGAAGTGAAGGTCGCGGAGCTGACGGCGGGCAACTTCTTCGGCGAGATGTCGCTCATCTCCGGCCGCCGCCGGACGGCCACGGCGCGGGCCATCGGCCAGACGCGCCTCATCGAGATCCCGCGCAAGGCCATCCTCAAGCTGCTCGCCTCCGCGCCGCGGGCGAAGGGGCTGGTCGACCAGGCCTTCATGCTCCGCGCGTTCGGCGGCTATCTCTTCCCCGGCATCCCCGAGGCGCAGCTCGGCGCGCTCGTCGACCAGGCGGTGGTGGAGAGCGTGGGGAAGGACGCCACGATCTTCCGCGAGGGCGACCCGGCCGACGCCTTCTATCTGATCCGCAACGGCATGGTGAAGATCTCCAAGAAGTCAGGGGACAAAGAGGTCATCCTCTCTTACCTCGTGGCCGGCAACTTCTTCGGCGAGGCGGCCCTCTTCTCCGATGCCGAGCGCACCGCGACCGTCTCGGCCATCTTCCCCTCCGACCTGATCCGTCTCTCCAAGCGCGACTTCGCCGCCTTCCTCAACGCCCATCCCGACCTGCGCGAGGCGCCGCTGCGCAAGCTCGAAGACCGGCGCATCGCCGGCCTCATCGCCGAGGCCACGCCCGGTTCGGGGAACATCCTGGGCGATCTGATTCGCGAGGAGGTGGTGATGGGCACCCAGACGCTCATCATCGACGAGCACAAATGCATTCGCTGCAGCAACTGCGTGAGCGCCTGCGAAGGCGTGCACGACGACGGGCAGGCGCGCCTGTCGCTGACCGGCATCAAGTTCTACAACCTCCTCGCCCCGAACTCGTGCTGGCAGTGCGAGAACCCTCTCTGCATGCTCGACTGCCCGCCGGACGCCATCGTGCGCGACCCGCGCGGCGAGGTGTACATCAAGAGCAACTGCATCGGCTGCGGCAACTGCGAGCGGAACTGCCCCTACGACAACATCTTCATGGTGCACAAGGAGCCGAAGCGAACGATCTTCAGTTGGGTCGCCTCGCTCTTCGGCAAGGGCCACAAGGATGATGTGGAGCAGACGGTGGCCGTGAAGTGCGACCTCTGCCGCGAGATCAGCGGAGGGCCGGCCTGCGTGCGCAGTTGCCCCACCGGCGCCGCCATCCGCCTCACCCCCGACGAGTACCGTTCGACCCTGGAGGAACTGGTGATCACCCGCGGCGAGAGATGAGTCTGTATGCCGATCGCCCGTAGCGGAGTCGTCTGGCGGCGGATCTTCGTCGCCCTCCTCGCGGCCGTGGCCGCTTCGTACTTTTACTACGCGCGGCGCGAGTTCACCCACGGCGGCTCGCACTGGGGGCTGATCTACGGGATCTCGGGCTCGGCGCTCATCCTGCTGCTGGCGTTCTTCGGCATCCGCAAGCGCTGGTACCGCTCCACCTTCGGCACGCTCGAGCAGTGGCTCCAGTCCCACATCTACCTCGGCGTGCTGGTGCTGGTCATCCTCTTCCTCCACACCGGCTTCCGCTTCAACGACAAGTGGGCGGTGGCCACGCTGTCCCTGGTGGCCATCGTCGTCCTGAGCGGCATCGTCGGCGCGGTGCTCTACGTCACGGTGCCTCGGATGCTCACCGAGGTGGAGTCGAACCTGACGGTGGACAAGCTGTCGGAGGAGCTGAACGCGCTGGCGCGGCAGCTCGCGCGCCTGGCCTCGGGACGGTCGGCGCCCTTCCAGCGCATCTATAACCAGCTCATGAAGGAGGCCCAGCCCGGCTGGCTGGCCGGCTGGCGGCTGCTCTTCGCCGTCGGCCGCCGGCGCCGCTCGCAGCAGCCGGCGGACCTGGACAAGCTGCTGCGCCTCGTCCCGTCCGAGGAGCAGGAAGAGCTGCGCCAGATGATGGTCGTCTCGCGCAAGCACAAGGAGCTGCTCATCCGCCTCGTCTACCAGCAGCGCTACAAGAACGTGCTGGAGGCGTGGCTCTACATCCACGTGCCGTTCACCATCGCTCTGATCGTGTTCGCCGCCGTGCACGTGGCGGCGGTGTTTTATTACGGGAGGGTGCGGTGGTGAGGGTGGCGGGACGGCCCCTCACCCGGCGCTTCGCGCCACCCTCTCCCCGCAAGCGGGGCGAGGGTTCTTGCCCGCAGTGCCGAAGGGTGGATGAGGGGTCGCGCACAAGATGAGCTTCATCCTCCAGACCGTCACCCGCGGCGGCCTCACCCTCGGGCAGGTGCGGGGCAACGTCCTGCGCATCGGGCGGGGGACGAACGCCGAGCTGCGCTCCGAGAACCCGGCCGTGGCGCTGGAGCATGCGGTCATCGAGGGGGATGCGAACGGCTTCACCATCACCGACCGGGGGAGCATCACCGGGACGTACGTGAACCGGCGGCCGGTGGAGACGGCGCGGCTGGCGAAGGGGGACGTGATCGAGATCGGCGACCTGCGCATCGAGGTGCAGGTCGCGGAAGGGGGCAAGCCGCTCTTCGTCCGGGTGACCTCGACCGAGTCGGCGTCCACGGCGTACGCGGAGGAGGAGGAAGTCGCGGCGCCGGTCGTGGCGCCGGCGGGCGGGGGGGCGGCGGTCAAGGCGCCGAAGATCGACTACGCCTCGGCCTACCGGCTGCGGCGGACGTACCTGACCCGCGGGTCGATCATCGCCCTGCTGCTCATCATCAGCTTCCTGGTCATCGCCGAGGTGGCGAAGCCGGAGCGGCAGAAGGCGTTCATGCCGGGGGAAGTGTCATCGGCGCACAAGCTGGTCATCAACGACTGCGCGGGATGCCACACGCCGTGGAAGGGAGTAGCGGAGGAGCGCTGCGCGAACTGCCATCGGCCGCAGAGCGCGCCGCACTCCGACATCCAGGCGGGGGCGCCGTCATGCATCGAGTGCCACGCGGAGCACCGCGGGCAGGCGAAGCTGACCAACGTCACGGAGCGGACGTGCACCGACTGCCACGCCAACCTGCCCGCGCACGTGAGTGCCGGCAGCGCGGTGCGCTTCGCGCGGATCACGTCTTTCACCGAGCATCCGCAGTTCACCTATCCCGCGGATGCGAACACGCTGCGCTTCAACCACGCGAAGCATCTGAAGCCGATCCGCAACGCGAAGGGCATCCCGGAGCAATTGAAGTGCGAGCAGTGCCACGAGGGGGCGGGGGAGCCGGCGCCGGTTGCCTTCGAGCGGCACTGCCAGCGCTGCCATCGTTTGACGTTCGACAGCCGCTTCCCGGACGTCGAAGTGCCGCATGGAAAAGACCAGGAGGCGATCTACGGCGTGGTGGCGCTGACGTACGCCGGCAACCGGGACATCATCGGCAAGTCGGCCGAGGAGGTGCGGCGCATCCTGACCGTGCGGCCGCCGCCGCTGCCGAGCCAGACGGCGCTGCTCAACGCGCGGGAAGTGATCACCAAGCAGTGCAGCGTTTGTCATCCGATGCAGCGGACGGGGGAGCGCTTCGTGGCCACCGCGCCGGTCGTCCGCAGCGGCTGGCTGGAGCGGACGCACTTTTCGCACGCGAAGCACCGGGTGCTGACCAGGTGCGAGGACTGCCATGATGCGGCGCGCAACAGCACGCAGACGGGCGACGTCCTGATGCCGGCGCGGGAGCGGTGCACGGGGTGTCATGCCGCGGGAGCGGGCAAGACGCCGAGCAGTTGCATCACCTGTCACGAGTATCATGGGCGGGCCAGGAATCCGTTGTCGAAGACGATGCCGCCCGTGACGAAGGCGGATGTGGGAGGCAGTTCGGGGATGCTCGAGTCGGTACTGTTCTGGGCCATCGTGATCCTGCTCGTGGTGGTGCTCGTCCCGGTGGGCCTCGCGCTCTACCAGCGCATCAAGCCCGCCC
>DATEOX010000002.1:0-6739 GCA_035273585.1 Thermoanaerobaculia bacterium | reverse complement strand
CGAGCGCGACGAGATGGAGATCACGGGCGGGGTGCGGGGGGGCGAGACGATCGGCGCGCCGATCGCGGTCACCATCCGCAACCGCGACTTCGCCAACTGGCGGGGGGCCATGGACCCGTGGGACATCGATGCCGAGGAGGTGTCGAAGCGGCGGGTACACGCGCCGCGGCCGGGGCACGTCGACCTGATCGGCGGGATGAAGTACGGCCGGCGCGATCTGCGCGACATCCTCGAGCGCGCCTCGGCGCGTGAGACGGCGTCGCGCGTGGCCGCCGGCGCGTTCGCCAAGGAGCTCCTCCGCCCGTTCGGCATCGAGATCCGCTCCGGCGTGGTCTCCGTCGGCCGGGCCGGCGATCCCGAGTACGCGCCGAGCTGGGACGAGCTCGGCGCCGTCGATGACGACTCGCCGCTGCGCGCCGTGAACCGCGAGCACGAGGCGGCGATGATCGCCGAAGTCGACAAAGCCCGCGAGGCGGGCGAGACCCTCGGCGGCACGATCGTCGCCGCCGCGCACGGCGTCCCGGTCGGCCTCGGCTCGTACGTGCAGTGGACGGAGAAGCTCGACGGCCGCCTGGCCCAGGCCATCCTCTCCATCCATGCAGTCAAGGCGGTGGCCATCGGTGACGGCGTGGCCAACGCGCGGCGCATCGGCTCCGAGGTGCACGACCCGATCGGCTTCGACGAAGAGCGCCGCTACTACCGCACGTCGAACCGCGCCGGCGGCCTGGAAGGCGGCGTGACGAACGGCCAGGACGTGGTCGTGCGCGTCTACATGAAGCCGATCTCCACGCTGCGCCGCGGCCTGCCCTCGGTGGACATCGAGACCCGCGAGCCGCACCGCTCGCAATGGGAGCGCAGCGACGTGACCGCCGTCCCCGCCTGCGGCGTCGTTTGCGAGGCCATGCTGGCCATCGTCCTCGCCGACGCCATGCGCGAGAAGTTCGGCGGCGACTCGCTGGAGGAGATGCGGCGCAACTACGAGGGATACATGGACGCGCTGCGGCGCTACTGAGGCCTGCCGAAGAGGTACCCCTGGGCGTAGCGGATGCCCAGCTTCTCGGCCGCCTCCGCCGTGGACGCGTCTTCGATCCCTTCCAGGATGAGATCGCAGCCGAAGTCGGCGGCCATCGAGCGGAAGTTCGTGATGATCTTGATCCGCGTCGGGTTCGTCTCGAAGCGGGTGCCGAAGGCCTGGCTGATCTTCAGGAAAGACGGGCGGACGCGGTCGATCACCGGCAGGTGCGAGTAGGCCACGCCGAAGTCGTCGAAGGCGAAGCGGACGCCGAGGGCGCGGAGGCCCTCGATCGTCTCGAAGACGGACGGGTGCTCGAGCAGCGCCGCCTGTTCGGTGATCTCCAGCACCAGGCGGCCGGCCAGGCGCGCGGCCGGCTCGGCGCGCACGACGTCGAGCAGGCGGGCGCCGTCGCCGAAGACCACGGGATGGACGTTGGCGAACAGCAGCGCCGTCGCGGCGGGCGGGCGGAAGGCCGCGATGCTGCGGGCGAGGCAGGCCAGCTCGAGGTCGGCCACGCGCTGCTTCCGCGCCGCGTATTCGAAGAGGCGGGCCGGATTGGACAGGGGCGAGTCCGTGCGGCAGCGCGTGAGCGTCTCGTAGCCGAGCACGGCGCGGTCCTTCAAGGCCACGATCGGCTGAAAGACGGGGTAGAGATCGTCGCCGCCCATGATCTCGCCGAGCAGGGGAATGCGGATCGCGGCCGGAGGGCTGTCGCTCGGCGCGACGGGCGAGGTGAGCTCGATGATGGCGGCCAGGTCGGCCACCTCGAACGGCTTCTGCAAAAACGAGACGGCGCCGCGCTGGGAAGCCTCGAGCTCCATCCCGGCCGTCGGGTTGCCGGTCATCACGATGATCTTCGTCTCGGCGGAGTGCCGCTTCACGTAGCGGATGAAGTCCAGCCCCTCGAACGCGAACGGGCCGGACAGCCGGACGTCGGTGACGACGTGCGTCGGCTCGAACCATTGCAGGGCGAGCTCGGCGGACTGGAGGTCGTTGCAGGTGATGATCGTCCGCCCCGGCTGTTCCAGGGCGAGGGCCAGACCGTCCGCCACCAGCCGTTCATCATCGAGGAGCAGGACGACCTGTTTGCTCAAAACGAGTCGACCTTCTTCTGCAGCGCCGCCATCGCCTTCGTGATCCAGTCCGGCTGGTCCTCGCCGCGTCGTTTCCGCGCCTCGTCGATGAGCGTCAGGTTGCGCAGGGTCGTCTTCGGCTCCCACACCTCGCGCACGATGGGCAGCGCGTTCTGCAGCGCCGCCCGCCCGGCCTGCTCGTCGCGCGCGATCACGGCCAGTTCGAGCAGCGTTGCATGATCCCAATAGTCCGCTTTCCCGGCCGCGACGCGCCGCGACGCGGCATAGCGGACCACGGGCACGAGCTCCAGGCGGCGCGGGTCGGGCGGGTCGTGGAGCTCCATGAGCGTGACGGCGTTCACGCCGGGGTAGGCGTCGCGCCAGTCGGCCTCGAACCCTTTGGTGTAGGCATCGATGGCCCGGTCGAGCATACCCGCGGCCTCGAACTCGTCGCCGGCCTTGACGGCATCATCCCAGAGGTCCTTGTAGACGCGCCCCAGGAGGCCGTAGGTCTCGCTGCTCGGACCGCGCTTCTTGATGAGGTCGAGCAGCACTTCCTCGGCCTCGGTCCTCCGCTTCCTGCGGTTCAGGGCGAACGCGTACTGCTCGCGGACGAGCACCGAGGCGGCCAGCGGACCGGGCATCTTCTCGACCAGGGCGAGCATCCGGTCCCACTCTTCGATACCGCGGTAGGCGAGGAGAAGGTCCACCAGCACGCCTCCTTCGACCGCCTCGAAGTCCTGGATGGAGTCTTCGATCGCCGCCAGTGCCTGGACGTTCTTCGCCTTGCGCGCGTCCTTCAGCTCCTTCTTCTTCTCCGCGGCGAAGTCGGCGCGCTCGTGGAAGAGGTCGGTCTTGACCCGGCTGATGTCCGCCGTGAAGTCGGTGACGAACTCGTACACCGGGCTGTCGATCGAGGGCGGAGTGCGGCGCGAGATGCGGATGGCCTCCGCCAGCCGCGCCTTCAGCCCGTCGACTGCCTCGCTGATGTTCGTCGGCTCGCCCTGATCGTCGATGTCATACGGAAAGGAGCGCTCCGTCCCGACGTCGAACGGCAGTCGCTCGTTGCGGGCGAACATCAGGACGGTGCTCATCGGCCGCGCGGCGTGGCGGATGCCCAGCTCGTAGAAGACGTTCGCGTTCGCCGTGGTCAAGTCGGCGATGGCGAACGGGCAGAGCATGAGGCGCTCGAACATCTGACGGTGGATCGAGCCGCCGGCCATCTCCTCGTCGGCGCGGATCGACAGCAGCGCGCAGGCCTCGACCGCGGGGCGGATCACTTTCTCGTAGACGCTGTCGAAGTTGATCTCTTTGCCCGACGCATCCTTCTTCTTCTGGAAGGGCATCAGGACGAAGCAGTACTCGCGCGGTCCGCTCATCGGAAAAGCATACCGCGCTCGTGCGATGATCGAGCTGCCCATGCACCGCGACCTTTTCCCCATCACGCGCAACCTCGTCTACTTCAACCACGCCGCCGTCGGGCCGCTCTCCGTCCGGGCGTACGAGGCGATGGAGCGGCACGCGCGCGACCAGCGGGAGTTCGGGGCGCTGCACTGGCGCGACTGGTACGCGGAGTACGACCGCCTGCGCGAAGCCGCGGCGCGGCTCCTCGGCGCCGCTGATCCGCGGGAGGTCGCCATCCTCAAGAACACCTCCGAGGGTCTGTCGTTCGTGGCCGAGGGGTTCGGGTGGGAGGAGGGGGACAACGTCGTCACCACCGCGCTGGAGTTCCCCTCCAACTGGACGCCGTGGAAGCGGCTGGAACGGCGCGGCGTCGAGGTCCGCGTGGCGACCGAGGTCACGGCGGATTTCATCGAACGATTAATCGACGACAACACGCGGGTCGTCACCGTCTCCTCCGTCGCCTTCCACAACGGCTTCGCCGCGGACCTCGACGCCATCGGCGCACTTTGCGCGCGGCGCGGTGTCCTCTTCTGCGTGGATGCCATCCAGAGCCTGGGCGTGCTGCCCATCGACGTGCGGCGGGCGAACATCGCCTTCCTCGCCGCCGACGGCCACAAGTGGATGTGCGGCCCGGAGGGGGCAGCGATCTTCTACGTCGCGGCCGAACATCGAGAGAAGGTCGAGCCGCCGGAGATCGGCTGGACGAACGTGCAGCGGCGGGGGAGCTTCCTCGATGCCGGCATCGAGCTCGTCCCGGACGGCCGCCGCTACGAGGCCGGCTCGCTGAACACGAACGGCATCTACGGCCTGCGCGCGGCGATCGAGCTGCTGCTGGAGATCGGCATCGATGCCATTGCCGCCGAGGCGGTGCGGATCACGAGCCTGCTGGCGGACGGGCTGGAGGAGCTCGGATTGAAGCTCGGTGCGGGGCGTCCGGTACGCTCATCGATCATCGGCGCCACTCCACCAGTTGTAGACGGCCGGGAGTTGCTGCGCCTGCACGGCGAACTGGAGAAACGAGGAGTAGTCTGCGCGCCGCGCGAGGGTCTGCTGCGGTTCTCACCGCATTTCTACAACGATGAGAGTGACGTCGGGCGGGTGCTCGACGCGCTGCGAACGTTGACGGGATCGTAACCGTCCCCCATCATCAATGCAGATGCTCATCGCCATCGGACTGATCGCCCTCGCGGCCGGACTCTTCGCCGGGTGGATGATCGCCTCCAGCCGCCGGGCGCCGCTGGTCCACCGGGCGCTGGCCGAGCGCGACCTGGCCATCTCCGAGCGGCAGAAGGCGGAGCGGGCGGTGGCGGACATGCAGCGCCGGGTCGAGCTGGCGCAGCAGGCGGCGGCGCGGGCGGAGACGAAGGCCACCGAGGCCGAGCGGGTGCTGGCCAATCACGAGCAGATGCGGCAGGAGATCGAGAACGCGTTCTCCAGGCTGGCCCAGCAGGCGGTGCAGGGAGCGACCGAGCGCCTGGTGCAGATGAACAAGCAGCAGGTGGTCGGCGCGGTGGACACGAAGAAGGCGGAGATCGAGGCGCTGCTCACGCCCGTCCGCGAGATGCTGGAAGGCTACCGCGGCGAGGTTCTGAAGTCCGAGCAGGCGCGGAACGCCGTGTACGGCGGGCTGCAAGAGCAGCTCAAGTCGGTGCTCAGCGCGCAGGAGGCGGTGCACCGCGAGGCCTCGCGCCTGACCAACGCGCTGCAGTCGCCCACAGTGCGCGGGTCGTGGGGGGAGAGCTCGCTCAAGCGCTGCGTGGAGCTGGCCGGCATGGTCGAGTGGTGCGACTTCAACAGCCAGCAGACGTTCTTCGGCGACGAGGGACAGCGCCTCCGTCCCGACCTCATCGTCCGCCTGCCGAACAAGCGCGTCATCGCCATCGACGCGAAGGTCCCGCTCTCCGACTACACCCTCGCCGCGAACGAGACGGACGACGCCCGCCGCCGCGAGCACCTCCTCCAGCACGTGAAAACCGTCCGCCGGCACATCGACTCCCTGGCCCGCCGCGAATACCAGGCCTCCATCGGCGACACGCTCGACTTCGTGGTCCTCTTCGTCCCCGGCGAGCATTTCCTGTCCGCGGCGCTGGTCACTGACCCGACGCTCTTCGATCACGCCGCCGACAGGAAGATCTACCTCGCCTCGCCGACCGTCCTCCTCCCCCTGCTGCGCGCCGTCAACGCCGGCTGGAAGGCGGAGAAGACGGAGGAGAACGCGAAGAAGATGCACGACGCGGGTGTGGAGCTCTTCAACCGCTTCGTAAAGGTGATGGAGCACATCGCGAACGTCGGCGGCGCGCTGTCCAAGACGGTGGAGCAGTTCAACAACATGATCCGCTCCATCGACACCCGCCTCTGGCCGAAAGGCGAGGAGCTCCAGCGCATGGCCGGCAGCGGCAAGGACCTCGGCGAGATGAAGCAGATCGAGGCCGTCCCGCTGGAGTCGTCGAAGCTGCGCCTCACGACGCAGGGCGAGGAGCCGGGCGACGTGGTCAAGATCGGCTGAGCGCGCGCCCCGCGAGCCCTTCATTCCCGGTCACATAACGCCATCATTGAATTTCTGCGTTTTTCCCTTCTGACGTCGTCCTGCCAGTGGAGAGGCGGTCACGGCGCGACCGAGGTCGCCGTGGCCCGGCAAGGGTCCACTTGGTCGTCGATGGCGACGCGGCAAACGCATTCGTCAGCGTCTGGCAGCGTGAGCTGCCCGACCTGCGGCGATACTGTCTGCAGTGGACGAGCGGGAACGCGGCGGACGCCGACGAGGCGGTCAGTCGCGTGGCCATGCGCGCACTGGTCCATTTCGCCGGCGCCGATATCTACAACCATCGCGCCTGGCTGCGGTCCATCGCGCGCAACATCTGCATCGATCTGCTGCGCGAGCGGCGGCGCTCGGGCCACGAGCCGCTCGACACGGCCGACCCGGAGTGGCTGGAGCGCGAGTCTCGCGCCATGCACGTCCGTACGCCGGAAGCGCTCTATCTCGCCCGCGAAAGGCGGCGGGCCCTCCGCCGCGCGGTGGCCGACCTGCCGTCCTCCACCGCCAAGCTGCTGCGCCTCTACTACTTCGAGGAGATGCGGCTGGTCGACATCGCCCAGGTGACGGGCATGAGCGAGGCGAACGTGCGGCGCCGGATCGGCGAGGCGCACGCGATGATCCGCACCCGGCTGCGGCGGCCGCGCAGCTCGGCCTCCGGCCACCCGCTGCGGCGTAGTCACGATGACGAGGAACGCTTCGGCGTCTCGGTGC
>DATEOX010000001.1:0-4284 GCA_035273585.1 Thermoanaerobaculia bacterium | reverse complement strand
CCGCGTCGGCATCGCTACGCCGTTCCGCGCCACGCGCGTGGTCGACGCGGCGTCCATCGACGAGGCGATCAGGATCGCGAACCGCATCGCTCCCGAGCACCTCTCCATCCAGACCCGCGACGCGGAGCGAGCGGCCGAGGGGGCGACGGACTGCGGCGCGATCTTCTGTGGGCCGTTCTCCGCGGTGGCCGCGGGCGACTACATCGCCGGCCCGAACCATATCCTCCCCACCGGCGGCAGCGCGCGCTTCTTCTCCCCGCTCGGCGTGTACGACTTCGTCAAGCGCGCGAACGTCATCTCCCTTGGCGGCTCCGACTTCGCCGACATCGCGGCCGCTGGCGCGCGCATCGCCCAGCTCGAAGGCCTTCCGATGCACGCCGCGTCGCTGAACGAAAGGAGCAACGCATGTCCCGCCGCGACGTCGCCGCGATGACCGCCTACACGCTGGAGCTGCGCGAGGCGGAGGTGAAGCTCAACCAGAACGAGTCGCCCTTCGACCTGCCGCGCGAGCTGAAGGAGGCGGTGCTCGCCGCCGCGCTCGAGCGGCCGTGGAACGTCTACCCCGACTTCGAGTCGTCGATGCTCCGCGGCGCGGTGGCCCGCGCCTACGGCCTCGGCCCGGAGAACATCCTCGTCGGCAACGGCTCGAACGAGCTGCTCGCCGCCGCCGTGGCCACGTTCGTCGGCCCCGGCACGCCGGTGATCTACGCCCGCCCGACGTTCTCGCTGTACGAAAAGTTGGTCACGATCGCCGGCGGCATCTCGTTGCCCGTCGACATCGATCCGACGACCGGCCTTCTCCCGCTCGACGGCATGCTCCGCGCGCTCGACCGCTGCGACGATGCCGTCGTGATCGTCTGCTCGCCGAACAACCCGACCGGCGGCGTCCTGCCGGCGCGCGGCATCGACCGCCTCCTCGCCGCCGGCGCCACGGTGCTCTTCGACCGCGCGTACGGCGACTTTGCGGGCGATGCGTTGCCGCCGCTGCACGACCGGCTCGTCACCTTCTCCACCTTCTCGAAGGCGTGGGGCCTCGCCGCGCTACGCGTCGGCTGGCTGGCTACGACCGCCGCGACGGCACGCGAGGTGCGGAAAGTGAAGCTCCCCTATTCGCTGAACGTGTTGAGCGAGTCGATCGCCGCCGCCGCGCTCGAGCAGCGCGCGCTGCGCGACGCGAACGTGGCGGCGATCGTCGCCGAGCGCACGCGTGTGGCCGACGCCATGCGGCCGCTCGTCGAGACCTTCCCGTCGTCGTCGAACTTCATCGCTTTCCGCCCGCGCGGCGATGCCAAGGCGCTGTTCGAGGAGCTCTGCGCGCGCGGCATCCTCATCCGCGACATCACCCACGCCATCCCCAACGCGCTGCGCGTCTCGATCGGCAGCCGTGCGCAGAACGACCGCTTCCTGGAGGCGCTCCGCGATGCGACGCGCTGAGCTCTCCCGCACCACCAAGGAGACGTCCGTCCAGGTCGCGCTCGACCTCGACGGCGACGGCGCGGCGCGCATCGAGACGCCGGTCGGCTTCCTCTCCCACATGCTCGACACCATCGCCCGCCACGCGCAGGTCGACCTCGACCTGACCGCCGTCGGCGACGTGCACATCGACTACCACCACACCGTCGAAGACACGGCCCTCGTCCTCGGCGAGGCCTTCGCCCTGGCCCTCGGCGAGAAGCGCGGCATCCGCCGCTTCGGCCACGCCTACGTGCCGCTCGACGAGGCGCTGGCGCGCGTGGTCGTCGACTTTGCCGGCCGGCCGTATCTCGTCTTCGAGGTGCCCATCGACCGCGAGATGCTCCTCATCCACAAGGACTTTCCGTTCGCCCTGGTGGAGGAGTTCTTCAAGTCGTTCGCCAACAAGTGCGCGTGCAACATCCACGTCGACCTGATCCGCGGCCGCAACGGCCACCATGCCGCGGAGGCGATCTTCAAGTCGTTCGCGGTGGCGGTGCGGATGGCGAAGGAAGTGGTCGGCAGCGGCATCCCGAGCACGAAGGGCGTGATCTGATGGCTCCCCATGTCATCCTGAGCCGCGAAGACGGCGAAGGATCTCCCGGCGAGCGCGGGGAGATCCTTCGCTTCGCTCAGGACGACACTGCGGCGGTCACGCTGATCGACTCGCCGGTGGCGAACACGGCGAACATCGCACGGGCGCTGCTTGCTGCCGGCGCGTCGCTGGTGGTCACCGCTGACCCGCTCGCGGTTGCACGTGCATCGAAATTGGTGCTGCCAGGCGTCGGCAGCTTCGCCGCCGCGATGCGCTGGCTGAGGGAGAGCCGCATCGATGCGGCCATGCGCGGCGCGCTCGCCCGCGGCGCGTCGCTGCTCGGCATCTGCGTCGGACATCAACTGCTCTTCGACGCCTCCTCCGAGATGGGCTCGACGCCCGGCCTCGGCCTGCTGCGCGGCGAGGTGCGGAAGCTGGAAGGCAGCCTCCCGGTGCCGCAGATCGGCTGGAACCGCGTCCGCTTCAACGGCGCGCCGCTCTTCCGCGGCATCGCCGACGGCACGCCGTTCTACTTCGTTCACTCGTACGCCGCTTCCGGCGTCGCCTCCGAGGTCGCCGCCGCATCGTACGGCGCGCCGTTCACGGCCGCGGTGCAGCAGGACCGCGTCTTCGGCGTGCAATTCCATCCGGAAAAGTCGTCGAACGCCGGCCTGCAGGTGCTGAGGAACTTCGTCGCATGGAGGTGATCGCCGCGCTCGACCTTCTGGGCAACGAGGCCGTGCGCCTCACGCGCGGCGACTTTGCCACCGCGCGCTCCTACGGCGAGCCGGAGGCGGTGCTCGATGCGCTGCACGTCCCGGACGGCGCGCGCCTGCACGTCGTCGACCTGGCCGGCTCGCGCGACGGGCGGCCCATCTCGACCGATGTCGTGAGGCGGCTGGCCCGGCGCGACCTGCGCGTGCAGGTCGGCGGCGGCATCCGCTCCGTCGCCGATGCGCGCTGCTGGATGTCTTGCGGCGCATCGCAGGTCGTTGTCGGCACTCTTGCGGCCGATGCGCCGCAGACGCTGCGCGCGATCGTCGATGACCTCGGGCCATCGCGCGTGATCGCCGCGGTCGATGTGCGCCACGGCGTGGTGCGGGTGGAGGGGTGGTCGCGATCGTCGGGCATCTCCATCGAGGAGGTGCTGACCAGCATCGCGGAGATGGACATCGAAGAGGTGCTCATCACGGACATCACCCGGGACGGCGTGCTGCGCGGCCCGTCGTTCGCGCTCTACCGCTCGCTGCGCATTCCGCTGCGCGTGATCGCCTCCGGCGGCGTCTCCACCCTCGGCGACGTCGTCTCGCTCGCGCGCATCCCGCGCGTCGGCGCCTGCGTGATCGGCAAGGCGCTGCTCGACGGCCGCTTCACGCTCGCCGAGGCGGCGGCGCGGGCGAAGACGCCGGACGCCATCCCGGAGCGGATCATCCCCTGCCTCGACGTCCGCGACGGGCGCGTCGTGAAAGGCGTCCGGTTCGACGGCATCCGCGACGCCGGCGATCCGGTGGAGTGCGCGCGGCGCTACGAGGCCGAGGGGGCGGACGAGCTGACCATCCTCGACATCTCGGCGACGGACAGCGGCCGCGCGACGGCGCTGGAGACCGTGCGGCGTGTCGCCGAGGCGATCTTCATTCCGCTGACCGTGGGGGGCGGCGTGCGCAGCGTGGATGACTTTCGGGCGCTGCTGCGGGCGGGGGCCGATCGGGTGGCCTTCAACACCGCGGCGGTGCGCGATCCGGGGCTCATCGCCGCGTGCGCGCGGGAGTTCGGCGTGCAGGCGGTCGTGCTCTCGTGCGACGCGAAGGATGGTCGGGTGATGGTCCGCGCGGGCAAGGAAGAAACAGGATTGAGCGCCGTCGACTGGTGCGCGCGCGCCGAGGAGCTCGGGGCGGGCGAGGTCCTGCTCACGTCCGTCGACCGGGATGGGACACGCGACGGCTTCGACATCGAGCTGCTGCGCGCGGTGAGCGGCAGGGTGCGCATCGGCGTGATCGCCAGCGGCGGAGCCGGGCGGTTGGACGACTTTCGCGACGCCATCGAGTCCGGCGGCGCGCGCGCCGTCCTGGCGGCGTCGCTCTTTCACGACCGCCTGCTGACCGTCTCCGATGTCAAACGCCATCTCGCCGCGGAAGGAATCCCAGTGCGATGAACGACCTCGTCTTGAAGGATGGATTGATCCCCGCCATCGTGCGCGACGCGCGCACCGGCGCGGTGCTGACGCTGGCCTACATGAGCGAGGAGTCGCTGCGCCGGACCCGCGAGTCGGGCGAGACCTGGTTCTGGAGCCGCAGCCG